>JBAQEN010000752.1:0-5279 GCA_049286765.1 Methylococcaceae bacterium | reverse complement strand
CGCCACAGATTCACAGATTAGACTGAATTTATAATCTGTGTATCTATGGCTGTACCGCATGGGTAGGGCGTGCCGAGCGCGCCTTTGGAGATGGCTAAGGCGCATATGGCACGCCCTGCAGATAAACTGTTCAATCAATATAAGCCATCGCCGGCCAGCTGGCGATATGTTTAAGTTCAAGCCTGGATTTTAGTACTTGTATGGCTTTCTCCACTTTTTCAGGCTCATCATAAAGCTCTATGATTAATGGCAATTCCAAAGATAACGTTAGCAGGGACGATGTCTGTATTTCGCGGTCTCCACCAAATCCGGCAATACCCCGGATAATGGTGACGCCAAATATTTTTTCTTCATCATGCAGAATATCCAAAGCCTCATTTAACTGGTCATGCCCTTCCAGCGTATAGATTCTGGCAATAGTGACTTCTTTTACACTCATATCTGCTTACCCGCTAATAAACCCAGCCAAATGACTAAAGTACAGATCAACCCATTAGTTACAAAAATACCCGGCATTAAATTTGTATGGGACTCGAATATATAACATTTTTCTATCAAACTTAAGGATTAAATATAAACCGGATATAGTTAAATAAGAACCACCCTGATGTATTTGTAATATATTGATATTTATAAATATCATTGATAGTCTAAATATTAATACAACAGGGTGCTGCACTAGTACTTGATAAAGTGTTCCCGGTAATAACGCAGCTCTTCTATCGATTCAATAATATCGTCCAGAGCCTGATGCGTAGACTCTTTGTTAAAGCCATCCTTGATTTCGGGCGCCCATCTTGCCGCAAGTTCTTTAAGCGTTGAAACATCGATATTTCGATAATGAAAATACGCTTCCAGCTTAGGCATATAGCGATATAAAAAACGTCTGTCCTGGCCAATACTGTTACCGCAAATCGGCGACGTATTTTCGGGCACCCATTGCCCCAGAAACTCAATCGTCTGTCGTTCTGCTTCGGCTTCATTAATCGTAGAAGCCTTGACGCGCTCGATTAAACCGGACCCGCCATGATGTTTCTGATTCCAGTCGTCCATTGCGGACAGTGCGGCATCAGACTGATGCACTGCCAGTACCGGCCCTTGTGCCAGAATATTCAAATCTTTATCGGTAACGACCGTAGCAATTTCAATAATTAAATCACTATCCGGATTTAATCCCGTCATTTCAAGGTCTATCCAGATAAGATGCTGTGAGTCCTGCGCCATTTATTGATTCCATTGTGTTGAAGGTGGCGGTTAGTGTAGCATTGGCTAATCTGTACGTCTAACTCTTAACTTAATACACCTGACCCATGAATACCTTTACTATTGTCTTTTTAATCGCAGTCATTATTTCATCTACGATACAGTTTTGGCTGACTAAACGGCAGGCTGATTATGTCGCAGCCCATCGCTTTGCCGTGCCCGACGCTTTCAAAACCAAGGTTCCATTGGAGGCACACCAAAAAGCCGCTGACTACACGCTGGCTAAGATCCAACTGGGCAATATAGACGGCGCACTGGGAATTATCATCTTGTTGTTACTGACGCTGGGCGGCGGTATCAATAGCGCTTTTGGCTATTGGAGCGCCATAGTCTCGTCACCCTTGATAGCCGGCGTAGCGGCAACAGCCACTATTTTTCTGTTTTTGACACTGGTAGAAATACCTACCAGCGTTTATCAAACCTTTGTAATTGAGGAGAAATTTGGCTTCAATAAAAGCTCGGTCAAGCAGTTTATCAAAGACCAGTTTTTGCATCTGGGTTTAGGCGCTGCGATTGGCCTGCCTATATTGGCCTTGATCCTGTGGGTTATGGACAATGTTGGGTCGCTATGGTGGTTATGGGCCTGGGGTATCATCATGGGCTTTTCGTTGCTGATGAGCTGGCTTTTTCCTACCCTTATTGCGCCCTTGTTTAATAAATTCACGCCGATGGAAGAAGGTTCATTAAAAGACCGCATTCAGGGATTGCTTGCGCGTTGCGGCTTTAACAGCCAGGGCATCTTCATCATGGATGGCTCAAAGCGCTCCGGTCATGGCAATGCCTACTTTACCGGCCTGGGCAATAACAAACGCATCGTATTTTTCGACAACCTGGTCAACTCGCTCGACGATGAAGAACTGGAAGCCGTATTGGCGCATGAACTGGGGCATTTTAAATGCAAACATGTTATTAAAATGCTGATTGCCAGCTCTATTATGAGTTTAATCGGTTTTGGCGTGTTAGGCTGGCTGATTAATGAACCCTGGTTCTATACCGGATTAGGCGTGGAACAGCCATCAAATGCCGCCGCCTTATTACTATTTATCCTGGTTTCGTCTACCTTTACTTTTTTCATGCAGCCTGTCAGCGCCTATGTTCAACGTAAATTTGAATTTGAGGCTGATGACTTTGCCGCGAACAATGCCAAAGCCAGCAAAATGATTAGCGGACTGGTCAAACTTTATGAAGAAAATGCCAACACCTTAACCCCCGATCCACTGTATTCCGCCTTTCATTACAGTCACCCGCCCGCGGCTATTCGCATTGCGCATTTAGAATCCAAAGCATAATGGCTGAGCTGCTGGAAGGACTGGTCATCGCCCATTTAGGTCAGGGCATTGCTGTTGAACATAACGATAAAATCATTCTGTGCCAAACACTGCGACGCGTGGAAACCGTTGCTGTTGGCGACAAGGTATTATGGTCATTATCCTCACCCGATCAGGGCCGCATTGAAGAAATACTACCCAGGCGTTCGTTATTGGCCCGCCCTTCCAGAAATGGCAAAACCCGTCCGGTTGCCGCCAATATTGACACCGTTTTTGTCGTTTTTGCCATTGAACCTTATTGCGATTTTTTATTGATAGACCAATACCTGGCCGTCTGTGAAAGCCACACTATAGACGCAGCCTTAGTCCTTAATAAAACCGATCTGACTCAATCGAACAGTATAGAAAAGGAACTGCTGGATTATCAGAATCTGGGCTACCCGCTGTACCGGGTCAGTGCCAAGGCGGCATCGGGACTGGATGAATTAAAACGCACATTAAAAAACCAGGTCAGCATGTTCGCCGGGCAATCGGGGGTCGGTAAATCCTCGTTAACCAATGCGATTATTCCCGATAAGGAGCTAAAAACCAATACCATCTCGGCAACCACCAAACATGGACGACATACCACGACAGCGGCAACGCTGTATCATTTGAATGGAGGAGGGGATTTAATTGATAGCCCAGGCCTCGCCATTTTCGGGCTGGCAGGACTTTCCGAACAACAACTGGCTTACGGTTACCGGGAGTTTCAACCACTGCTGGATAAATGCCAGTTTAATAATTGCCGGCATTTACATGACAAAGGCTGCGCCGTACGGGTCGCTGCGGAAAATGGCGAGATTTCAATGACCCGGTATCAGCGGTTTTTGAAGCTTAGAGAAAAATTATCGACAACTTAATCTTATAAACGTTTAAATTCGGCCAGCCCTGTAGGGTTGAAATATAAAGGGAATGAGATTGAACTTTTATATCTTGGTTTGGACAATAAATATATCTTAAGACTCATGCGGCAGTTTCCTAGCTGGAAACAGAAGTCTATACCTGAATAAATTGAACCGCCAATTAACAGATAGAGGACCAATGTCATGAACAAACACCTGAAACTAGTTAGAGAACTTCACGAAGCTTTTTCATTTCCACAGGCGATGCATGGCGCCAATGCGAATCTATCGGATATGGATGTTATCATGCGCCAGGCTTTGCTTATGGAACAAGGCAGCAAAGTATTAAAAGCGCTTAAAGCGGGCGATATGGTTGAAATACTGACTGAACTAATCGATCTTTCCTACTATGCCTTGGGCGCTATCGCCATGCAAGGTGCAGATGTTATTATCCAGCCCATATCATGGCGGCATGATGGATTTGTGCTGTCCGTCATGAATATTTTGTCTGATAAGATCAACGATTGCGCATCCGGCAGCGCTGAGTGTTATTCGGAGGTCTATTGTTTATGCGAGCTTTTAACGAGAAGCTTTATCAATGCAGATTTCGATAAAGCCTTTCAAACCGTCCATGTTTATAACATATCAAGCCTGAGTGAAAGCGGGAAGCCAATTAATATGGATACCGGTGAACTCCAAAGATCAGAACTCTTTACAGTGCCCGATTTGAGTGATTGTTTGTATGAATAACAGTGCTTCAGAAATCCATTACAGTTTGACTGAATGTTGATTAACCGAAGTGTTTAAACAAACTAAGGTTTCCTGATAATTAATCAAATTAAGAAAAGCTGGACAGATAGCCATATGCCCTCAACGCACTGTTCCAGGTAAAAAGCCACCGGATCAACAATCCGCTTTAACTTAAAACGAACGTTGATACAAATTAGCAAAGCCTATGTATAAATTGAGCTTTTACGTTCCTGAATCACATCTTGAACCGGTAAAAAACGCCTTGTTTGAAAAAGGTGCAGGACATTATAACGCCTACGATCAATGCTGCTGGCAAGTGCGGGGCGAGGGTCAATTCAGGCCTTTGGCGGATAGCCAGCCCTATTTGGGTAAACTCCGCCAACTGCAAAAGCTGGCCGAATACAAAGTGGAAATGATTTGCAACGATGCAGCTATAAAAGAAATCGTGCTAACACTGCTCAACGTTCATCCTTATGAAGAACCCGCTTATGAGATTTACAAAATCTTGACCATTGAGGATTTGTAATTTTTACAGAAAAATCATAGGGGCAAAAATTTTTTGGTCTTTCTTAAAATCCAGTTTCAATAAAATAATCCGGCACGTAGATACCGTTTTATAAAGAAGCCCGGATGAAATAAGGTTGAATCCGAATTGATCGAAGTCAAGTTTGTCCCGGATTCCAAAAGCTCCATCCGCGCTACTTGCTAGACGAAGACAAGCGCATACCGGTATGGATTCGCAACGCGCTCTAAGCTGATAGCTGGCAAATATTCGACGATGAATAGCAACAGTAAGGACTAATACAACATTTTTCGTTACCACACTCCAGCGCATAAACCGAATAATACGCATTCAGGCTTTCAGCTCAAGTAGGTATTTCCACGTATTGTACATATGATTTACTTCCTATAAATTGAATATGCTTTTACCACTCCAACTGATTTTCAGGATAATGGATTAGAATTTAGAATACGCCGCCCATTGCCTTAATGCTTGTGATTAGCTTAGTATGTTTCTAATCATGAAAAATAATAAGAACTATAAAGTGTGCAAGTTGGTTCAGTTTAGTCCAATCCAATAATATTTATTAAATAGAGGATTGTAGTTATTGCT
>JBAQEN010000751.1:0-2855 GCA_049286765.1 Methylococcaceae bacterium | reverse complement strand
CCGGCCCGGTTCCGTCCCCTTCAATAAAGGGGATAATTGGGTTATCGGGCACGACGAGTTTACCGTTTTGCATTGTGATAGGACTCCCGTTTGGCGGCGGGGTGAGACTGGTCATAGATAACTCCTGACTTGATTGAAGTGAATATTCTTCGTTGTTAATCATGGAAAAAGCACGCACACGATAGAGGCACGGAGTTCACAGAGTATCAAAGCCTTAGAATATATCTATCCCGCACCCGATGGGTGCGCGGATCGTAATTTCCAAGCCGACGATTTTCCTCAGTATCTCTATGGTGAACCGGTTTTTGATTAATACAAAGGCAAACTAAAGACTCTCGCTTTACCGAATTGTGCGGTTTTGTATCATAGCAGTGAGCATTTTAAATTAAAGCAGTAAATGCCAAAAATTTTATGCTTGCCAGCTTAAGTCTTTCTAACCATTAACAATAGCCTATATAATACACTGATTAATAAACAACAGCAGCCAATGATAAAAACTGCACTCAAACAAAAATGACTAAAGAAATCATCCAGACTATTCAAGCACCCCAGGCAATCGGGACCTATTCACAAGCGGTCAAAGTCGAGCACACTGTCTATATTTCAGGGCAAATTCCTTTGGTGCCTGAAACCATGGACATTATTGAAGGCGATATTGCAGCTCAAATCGCCCAGGTATTTGACAATTTAAAAGCGATCGCAGTGGCCGCAGGCGGCGACCTGGGCGATATTGTTAAATTGAATGTTTTTTTAACCGATTTATCAAATTTTCCCATAGTCAATCAGATCATGGGGCTTTATTTTCAAGAGCCTTACCCCGCACGCGCAGCCATTGGTGTTGCTGCTTTGCCTAAAAACGCCGGTGTGGAGATGGATGCAATTATGTGCCTGAAGCCGCAGGAATATCCGGCTTCCTAACCCTTGAAAATCAGCACGCCGATGCAGCCGATCTACATGGATTTATATTGAATTTATCCATGATAATCAATTCTAATCTTCCTTTCCCGTGTGCTGATTTAGCATTTTTTCATAGACAGAGTGAATTACCTTAACCAATCGGTCGCTAAATTGATAGGGATAGGCGCCCAAACAGCAAACCGTCTGGAAAAGCTCGGCATCCGTGTTATTCAGGATCTTATTTTTCACCTGCCTCTCCGCTATGAAGACCGCACCCGGGTTTATCCTATCGGTTCTTTGATGGCGGGAATGACCGCGCTCATCTGCGGTAGGGTTGAATTCATTGATATTTTACCCAGAGGCCGCAAAAGTCTGATTTGTAGAATCAGAGATGACACCGGTTTTATCTCATTAAAGTTTTTTCATTTCAGCGCCAACCAGCACAATACACTCAAACCGGGTACATTAATCAGTTGTTTTGCTGAGGTACGGTACGGATTTGCTGGCCTGGAAATGGTCCATCCTGATTATCAGGTTATTTCAAAACCGGACGACTTTGTTACAGAAACCCGATTGACCCCGGTTTATCCGCTAACGGAAGGCCTTAGCCAAACTACACTAAGAAAGGCGGTAAGACAGGCGTTAAGTCTCTGCAACAGGGAGCCCGGGACATTAGTAGACTGGATTCCCGAATCGATTTTAAAGCAATACCATTACCCGTCCCTGACAGAAGCGATACAAACGCTGCACGCGCCCGACGAATCGGTTTCGATGGCCGCGTTACAAAACGGCAGTGTACCCGCGCTAAAACGGCTGGCATTTGAAGAGCTGCTGGCGCATCATCTGAGTCTGCGCTTAACTAAAAACAGGGCCAAAGTCTGGCAAGCGCCCGGATTTTCTAAAGATAAAATTGCCGCAGAGCAGTTTCTGCTTTCTTTGCCCTTCAAACTGACTGGCGCGCAGCAACGCGTTATCGCAGAAATTGAAGCGGACTGCCGCCAACAGCACCCGATGATGCGATTGGTACAGGGCGATGTCGGCTCAGGCAAAACCGTCGTTTCTGCCTATGCGGCATTACTGGCGTTAACAGCCGGTTATCAGGTCGCGGTCATGGCGCCGACAGAATTATTGGCGGAACAGCACAAACGCAATTTCAGCGCGTGGTTTGAAGGTTTTCAAACTCAAGTTGTATTTTTGACAGGACAACTGAAAGGCAACGCCCGCAAGGCCGTTTTACAAGCTTTGGAGGATGGCTCGGCGGGTATTATTATCGGCACTCATGCATTATTTCAAGAGGTCGTGCTGTTTCATCGTCTGGGCCTGATTATTATCGATGAACAACACCGTTTCGGCGTTCATCAACGGCTGGCGCTCAGGGAAAAAGGTCAACAAGCCGGCATCAGACCGCATCAATTAGTCATGACCGCCACGCCGATTCCCCGCACGCTGGCAATGCTGCAATATTCCGATCTGGATATTTCCATTATCGATGAATTGCCGCCTGGCAGAAAACCGATTGTAACCAGCGTGATTCCCGCCGAACGCCGCGCTGAAGTTATCGACAGAATTAACAATTGGGTAGGCAAAAAAAGGCAGGTTTATTGGGTATGCACGCTGATTGAAGAGTCGGAAATTTTGCAATGCGAAGCCGCTGAAAAAACCGCCGGAATTTTAGTTCAGGCCCTGCCTGATGTGCGTGTTGCGCTGATTCACGGGCGTATGAAAACTACTGATAAAGATACCGTCATGCAGGCGTTTAAAAATCATCAGATTGATTTGCTTGTCGCCACTACAGTTATCGAGGTCGGTGTTGATGTGCCTAATGCGGGTTTAATGGTTATCGAAAACCCGGAACGGCTGGGGCTTTCTCAACTGCATCAATTACGCGGGCGGGTGGGACGTGGCGATAGTGACAGCTACTGCCTGCTGATGTATCAATCGCCGCTGTCGGATACCGC
>JBAQEN010000750.1:0-3019 GCA_049286765.1 Methylococcaceae bacterium | reverse complement strand
GGTGTAGACAGAACGCTGCACGGCATTATCAAACCAACCTGCTGACATCACAGGAGATTTATGCTCGCAAGCCGGAGGAACTTCGGCCTAGCGAAGCGAAATCAATATTTTTGGAGAGTCTGTAACCAAGGGCCGGGGTCGCGGGGAACCCGCGGTAAAAAGGTCCCGAAAGTACCTAAGAACTTACGGGTTTTCTTGTATCGCCTGCCGGATCATCCCCTCCAGGACTGGGCCACTCACTTTATTGATCGTCTCTGTCGCGGTATCAACCAGGTGAATGCGTTGTGGTTCAGGCGTCTGGTGTCGCAGCACGTACATGGGCACGATGGTGGATAGCCTTCCCGTGCCCGACCGCTGGTAGATCACCTCGTTCCCATAGCGCGACGTGACCTTGAACGTACGCTTTAGACTGCGAGGTCGGAGGGCTTTCTTTATGACCTCTTCGTTCAGCCGTGATGGCCGTACCCATCGTGTCGGAGTTGCAAGCAGTCCTGCCTTGCGCGGCGTGAGGACCGTCTTCGTCTCCTGCTCGAACAGCCACGGTGCTTCGGTGTAGACTTCGGCCTCGAGGTTTTTCTTGTTCGCCGCGATCCGTTTTACCGAGTACTTGTATCCCCTGGTTGCCCACGTACCACGAACCGTGAGCATGGACCGCATATTCTTTTCCATCGCCACCTGCGCTTGGTCTGCAATTCCGGTAAGCGCACGTGCGACATAGTTCGGGATGCGATTGACGCCGAGATCCCGAAGGTTTCTTACCAGTTCGTCAACGCCTTTGACCTGGATCTGAATGTCCACGTTCGCTCCAAATGAAAAGGCCGGACCTCCTTGGTAGGATACCCGGCCGCGGCGGGAAAGCGTTCCCCGGCAGTTCAAACAGTGTATGTCGAAATCACATCTTTCTTGTTGGGATCAGGGAGAGAAAAACTTCACCCAAGGGAAGAAACACGGCTAACTGCCAGCTTCAGGCCGCGGTTGACCAGCACTTTACTCAACAGGGCCTTGGACAGGTCCCTGTAATAACACCTGCGGGGCCATAGAAATCATAGCTACGCCATTGTGATTCTCTATTATTTTTATCGCACCCGTGCTTGAAAACGTGTGTATGCAGGCATGGTGTACCGAGAGCACCAAGTCTTGCAATTTCACGTCGTCTTCAAGCAGAGATATTTTTAAGCCAATATTCTTACATCGCTCTGGCGAGAGATGCCTTGCATGAGATTTGGTGAGCGCATGATCGCCTAATTCAGCTATAATCGCATCGCCTTTTGAGCTAGCATCCGGGTCGTCCTTTAACATTCCAGTCATTAACCACTCTTTTGTCATTTCATTTGACCATTTAATAGCTTTTTCACATTCTCCTATAAGAGCCGGAGTATATTTTTGTATTATTGGCTGCCAAACGTATGCTCGTGTAGGATCCGCTTTTATTTCATTATGTGCACGATTAAACTCTTCGACAACTCCGTGCGCTGGTGTACCTCCAAGTTGCGGATCGATGGGACCGAGGCTCGAGTGTTCTCCCATTACTATTTCTTTACATGAACACGCTATAACCGTCCCTGCTGACATAGCCAACTGTGGCACAATAGCTCTGATATCATCATTAAACATTTTCCTAAGGTAATAAACTAAAGATTCAGTAGCTGCCGTTTCTCCACCGGGTGTATGCAACACCAAGTCTAACCCCTTGGTGCGATCTAACTTGTGAATCACTGTCATAAAACCGTTCTTGTCTGCATCATTGACGTACGATTGCGGCGCCTTCGGCTTTTGTAGCCATCCTGAGTAATATAATATTATGTTTCTTTTTGTGTATTTGTGGAGCTTAGCTAGATAGTCGCGCCGCAAAATATCATGAATGCCACCTTTTTCTTTAATTTCATTAAGTAATCCGTGCCAACTAGGCATTTTTCGCCCTAATTAACGACCCTGAAGTGTTTTCGTACCGAACGTCGATTTCTTCTTCTTTTTCCATTTCAATATCGCATACCTTTATCATGCAGTATTTATTTTCTTCTGGTCGTTCTGCCAAACCCATTTCACGAAATGCTTGTTCGATCTCGTTAATTGTTCGAATTCTCATGTGACCTCCTCACCTGCGCAACGGTTGAATTCTTAGATTGCGCTGGTAACGGAAACAACGAAGCACAACATAGTTTATACCCCTCCTGTGACGGCTGAGAAGACAGGGGCATCGGTCGACTAAGGAATGCCCCAGGGCCTCTTGCAGCCGATAATCTTTTAGTCTACAGAAAATATAATACCTTCTCGGGGGGATCGCAAGATGGGTGGCACGCACTGACCCAAACGGACGAATTTTGACGGATTGAGATGCATTCGCATCGCAGATTGCGGGAGCATTTAGTAAAATCCTTCCGGAGGTGGACGATGGCAGAGGAAGAAATCCCCCAGGGTTTCTGCCGTAGTTGTCGCAAACCCTGGAATGAAATACTCTCCGCTAAGGCCGATTACGGGGTCTTCGAGCAAGAAGGAATCGAATATACCTATCACACCGTCGGCTCCGGAGTTACGAAATACAACTGCGTCACCTTCAAAACGGAAGCTGACTGGCTGAAGAAACGGTCGTCACCCGGCTTCGCATCTCCCTCCTCCGACGACTTATTCGATCGACATATCGCAGATCTCGAAAAAGACGCATTTCTGACGCTCAAGAGTGCCGGGCTTCCAACCGTTGCAGGAGAGGACGAGCCTCACTTAAACGAGCAGGGGCGCCGAAATAGGCTTTTACAGGTATTGGAGGATCGTGGTTATCGGGAGCACGTCGACAAAGAATGGTACGCAGCGGTAATTCTTTGTCGATGTGCCTTCATCCGGGATTTCATTGCAGACGGAGCGAATATCAAACTATTGGCTCTTTACTCGATTTTGTTTGGGGGCTTTATTCGAGAAGCCGAGATCAGGTTCGGATACATTAAAAACCAATCCAAAACCGGGGGAGACACGCGCGGCAAACGACAGACGGCAAATCGCGAGTCGGAGTGGGCAAAGTGGCAGG
>JBAQEN010000749.1:0-4116 GCA_049286765.1 Methylococcaceae bacterium | reverse complement strand
TGCATCAGCAGTCCAGTCGTCTTTTTCGTAACTCAGTTGCAAACCATAGCGCAGCGGCGGCATACGTGGTACGTCGCCGCCTTGATCAAACGAGCCGCGCGTATAATCGCCGAATAAAGTCAAATCGAGTGCGCCGTAACGGTTTTGCATCAACGGAAATACCGTCCGGGCTTCAAAACCACGGAAAATGGCGTTGGCCTGGGCGCTTTGCAATACCGGAAGGCAAGCGCCGGGCGGGCCTGAGCAAATGGCTTCAAAGTCGTCCAGATCCTCGTTAAATACTTCACTAGCCTGTTGCTGGAAAATGTAATCATTAACCCAATTGTGGAAAAGATTAATCTCGGCTGTCATCCATTCGGCATTAAATCGATAGCCAAGATCAAGATTATAGGAAATTTCCTTTTTCAGGTTTGGATCACCCAATTCGTAGCTCATTGTGGCTTCATGGACGCCGTTGGAAAACAATTCCTGTACCTGCGGCGCTCGTTGGGATTGAGTTACCGCCAGACTTAGCTGATGCTGTTTGGTAATGTCCCACAAAGCCGAAACTGAACCGCTGATCGGCACATAGGATACGCTGCGATAGGTTGCTTCCGGCGCAATACCTTGCCATTCGCCGCGTACACCCAGCTCATAGGTGATGTCGCCTATAGCGAAAGACTCGACAGCAAACAATCCATAAGAATCAATGTCGGATTTCGGTACTATCGCTTCTTCGCCAAGTGCTGAAAATTGACTATTGACTGATTGAAAACCCAACACACCCTTCACTATCCCTATCGGCCTATGCTCAAGTTCCAGACGGCTTTCGTAGGATTTATTCAGGAATGTTGTGGCAGGTGTGCCGTCGTCCAGTTCGACATGTTTGTAGTCGGTATAGCCGAATTTTATGCGCAATGTTTCCGCCAATGCGAAAGGTTTATTGAGTTGTCCTTTAAAATCGTATTTGGTCTGGTTCAGCTGAACTCTGACCGGCGGACTGCCCGTGCCATTGGGAGGAATTCCGTAATTTTTTTCCAGGCTATTGATCGCAGCGCCAACCAGACCCACGTCGCCTATTATCGAGGCGCCGGCTGATCCACCGCGTGTCCGCGCATTTGAGTTATTAATAAGCCCGTCTGGATTTTCCAGTACCGGCGACCCTTCAAGGGTGGGATCGGTAGCACGTGCTGCCGATTCATCTATCGGCTGTCCGCCAATATGTACGTTGCCCTGGTCACGATAAAAGCCATCGAAGTGATAAGCAAACATGTCTTTGCCGCCTTCAAGTTTAAGAGCGCTGGAAGTCTCGGTGGTTGCCGAATCATAGCGTTGTTCACCCGCTCCGCCGAGCAACTTATCCGGGACTTGCTCAGGAATACGGTTATCGATAACGTTTACCACGCCGCCGATAGCGCCGTTTCCATACAATAATGTGGAAGGGCCGCGCAAGACTTCAACACGCTCCGCAATAATCGGATCCACACCATTGGCATGATCGGGGCTTAAAGACGACACATCATTATTGCCCAGGCTATTTTGCATAACCCGCACACGCGGGCCTGACTGCCCCCGAATGACTGGCGTGCCAATGCCGGGGCCAAACGATTGGCTGGTGATGCCAAGCTCATTCTTCAATGTATCGCCGATAGTTTGCCCGACTTTTGTCTGTAATTCATCGCCCGATAATACCGTTACCGGGCGTGCTGATTTTGAAGTGGCATGTTTTATACCAGAACTAATAACAACAATGTCATCCAGTTTCAGGACGTTATTATCTTCAGCATGGGCTTGAGAGCCCAGGGTGCCCATAGAGATAAGAAAAATGGCGAGTTTTTTGGTCATAAGGCAGCGTGTTTTTTGTGATAAAAACCTAATAGGCATAAGGAATGTTATAACATAACATATACGATTGCAACCCTTGGTTACCCAAAAAATTAGTTAGATCAGGCTTGTACAGAGTACAGAGACAATTTAAACATTAGAATTTATCTACCATTCACCTGATAACAAGGTACATGCGTTTTTCACTAACGCACCAAGAGATCGGAGCTGAACCAGTCACCCTCACCTTTTGCTTTCGTTGAGGAAAGTGGATTGTTGTCGTTCCATATGCAATCAGAAAAATATTGCCAAAAATTTAATTAACACGGTTTCAAGGCAATTTTTCCTGAGGTTTTTTGAATGAAGATGCAATGGAATGGATAAGCTAACAAGCCATGACAATTAAATAAGCTATGTTATTTAACACATTCCAGTCTGCGGCTTCGTGAAAGTTGAAAATCCTGTGGATAATAAAATTATTAACCAGGAGTGTAACTCAAATTATTCACTGATTTTAATTTGAAAGCATTTCGCTTAAAGCGTTTTGTTCCCGGTTTTTCACACGTTTATGCGTCATTTGCCGAACAAAGTGGTAATTTGATAGCTGACAGTTACGGTTAATTAATTAAACTATGTTATTTAACACATTTTTATTAGGTCATATCACACACTTTTTATCAAAAAGCTCTTCGAATTTTTCAAGAAGTCAGTCATGGCGCGCCGTTTATCGTTGGCATGGAACATGCAATATCTATTCGTTATGAGTAACTCGTGCAGAAATGCTCATTCTGAAAATGTAATGCTAACAATAATAAAATGTCCTTAAGGAGACCTTATGTCAAAATCAATTACCTTTAAAAAACTGGCCATGTGCTCACTGACCACCACGGTCTTGGCCGCGGCGAGCCAGAGCGCTTTTGCTCATACCAGGCTACAATCACCAGTTATCGTTGAAGGTGTAAGAGTCTACAATAATGAAGTCATTGGGCACGGCTGCCATAATCATACGACTAACTCAAATAGTACGCCGGTAATGGGAACGAGTGCGGTGTTTCCGGATGCTAGCGCTACTGTTACCTCCAAGCCGGTTGGCGCTGCCGCATCTGATCCGGCGACTCCCGCCGGCACAGTTACAGATTGGGTAGCAGGGGCTGGGGAAGGTTACAGCAAGAAAGTTTATAGCAATGATATTTTTGCACTCGAAGGTCAGAAATTCAATTCATTAGGAAATGCAGTTGGATACTGGACGGGTGGGGGTAGTACTCTGCCGGGAATAAGCTATACCGCACTGATCCCCTTCAAGACAGACCCCATCACTATCAAACCGGAATCATGCGCCAATAGTGTGACATTTGTAGTTGCGATTGCCGATATTTGTGAGCTGACCAATATCAACGGGTTTTCTGATGAAACTGTCAATCTGTGGACGCCTGCTGTAGGTTCGAATTACGATGGCGTTGGACTCCATGGATACAATTCCCCTGCCACGCTAAAAGTGGTTAGAAACATTACAGGTACACCGGCTACGCTGACTACTGCAGAGGTTGCAGCTAATCCGCTGCCAGCCTCTTGCGGCGCGGGCGTTGATGTGACAGTCACGCCAACTGCGGAGCAGATTAATCGCGATAGGCCCGCCATTGATGAAAATGGTGTGCAATTATGGCCACAGCCCTAAGAGTGCCTGAATGACAATCCGCTACTCGCGGCCGCGCTGGTTGCGTTAGTAGCTCAGTTCATTATCTTTATTGCAAGAGGTGCTGAACTTTTACCAATCTACGGCGACGACCATCGCCGTAGATTTTTTGTCTTTTATAAGGTTTCGCAGTAACTACAAGGTATTTATATTTTTTGTTGCTACCAGCAAATAGGAAGTAGGATAATGTCGAGCTGTTCATTTGGGGATGGCTCATGCTCAATTTATGTATGTTTGACGCTGAAGACAAAATTGAAAAGCAGAGAGCGATTCGATTTTTAAGCCGTCTTAATAAAAAGATGGTTTATTTATTTAATAATAAGGTGCTGCATTTTAGTTCGGAAACCTTTAAAGAATTCGCCACGTGCTCTCTGGCGGTCACCCTGCTTGTTAGCAGTCAGCACATTTTCGCTGACACCAGGCTACAAATACCGGTTATCTCCGAAAACACGCAATTCGTTAATTCCCTGGTAATTGTGCATGGTTGTGATGATGCCGTCAATGGCGTGACGGGGGCTCCGGTATTTGAACAAAACGTGGTATTTCCTAATGGTGTTGACTCTACTATAACCGTGGGTGGCGATCGAAATGGCGACCTGTTCTTATACTAAGTTCTGTAT
>JBAQEN010000748.1:0-3576 GCA_049286765.1 Methylococcaceae bacterium | reverse complement strand
ACTTTACGATGGTGGCTATCGATGAACAGGGTAAATCCGTTCAAGTGCCCAGATTACAACTGGAAACCGAAGCTGAAATAAAACATTACAGAGAGGCTGAAGTGCGCAAAAAATTTCGGCAGGAAAGTCTAGAAAAAAATCGCGCTTTAGCTGTCGAACTATCAGAGGATGAGTTCTAGGTGGGATTGCAGGAAAATTGTGAACAACTGCCATTAAAGGATTTTGTCGAGAAAGCATATCTGGATTATTCCATGTATGTGATTCTCGACCGGGCCCTGCCGCATATTGCCGATGGCTTGAAACCGGTACAGCGGCGTATTGTTTATGCTATGTCTGAACTGGGTTTAACGGCCCTGGCCAAATATAAAAAATCCGCCAGAACGGTCGGGGACGTGCTGGGTAAATATCATCCGCATGGCGATTCCGCGTGTTATGAGGCCATGGTGTTGATGGCGCAGAATTTCTCTTACCGTTACCCACTGATTGACGGACAGGGAAACTGGGGCTCGCCGGATGATCCCAAATCCTTTGCCGCGATGCGTTATACCGAATCGCGCCTGACTGCTTATGCGAATACCTTGCTTAGTGAATTGGGTCAGGGCACAGTCGAATGGTCGGATAACTTTGACGCGACTTTAAAAGAACCGGTGTTATTGCCGGCAAGATTGCCGAATATCCTGCTTAATGGCACGATGGGTATTGCCGTAGGCATGGCGACGGATATACCGCCGCATAATCTTCGGGAAGTGGCAGGCGCCTGTATCCAGTTATTGGATGAGCCTGACAGCACCCTGGAAACCCTGTTCAGGCATATCAAAGGCCCCGATTATCCGACCGACGCTGAAATTGTCACGTCTGCCGAGGATATCCAGAAAATGTACATCAATGGCGGCGGTTCGATAAAAATGCGGGCTATCTATGAGCAGGAAGACGGTAATATTGTCATCACCGCACTGCCGCATCAGGTTTCAGGGGCCAAATTGATGGAGCAGATTGCAGCGCAAATGCTGGCGAAAAAATTGCCGATGATCGAAGACCTGCGGGATGAATCGGATCATGAAAACCCTACCCGTTTACTGATCATTCCAAAATCCAAACGCATTGATGCCGATGCCGTTATGTCGCATTTATTTTCCACGACCGACCTGGAAAAAAGCTATCGCGTTAATATGAACATGATCGGCATGGATGGCAGGCCGCAGGTTAAAGGACTCAGGGAAATTCTCGTCGAATGGCTGGCATTTCGTACCGAAACTGTGCGCCGGCGTTTACAGTATCGATTGGATAAAGTGCTGGCGCGGTTGCACATACTCGATGGCTTATTGATCGCCTATCTGAATATTGATGAAGTCATCGCCATTATTCGTAATGAAGAGTATCCCAAACCGGTGTTGATGACTCATTTCGGTCTCACCGATGTTCAGGCCGAAGCCATACTGGAATTAAAATTAAGACATCTGGCCAAGCTGGAAGAGATGAAAATCCGTGGTGAACAGGATGCTTTGGAAAAAGAACGCGCAGCACTGGAAAAAACCCTGGGTTCCCGGCTTTTATTAAATCGCCTGATCAGAAAAGAAATTGAGCGAGATGCCGAGCACTATGGCGATGATCGCCGTTCGCCGATTGTTGCAAGAGAGGCTGCGCAGGCACTGGAAACTACTGCGTTAATAAGCAATGAACCCTTAACTATTATTCTGTCACAAAAAGGCTGGATAAGAGCGGCCAAAGGCCATGATATTGATGTAGAAAGTTTAAGTTACCGTTCAGGGGACGGTTTTCTGGATGCGGTGAAAAGCAGATCGACGCAGCCCGTATATATACTGGATTCCACGGGACGCGCTTATAGCACCTCTACCCACGATTTACCTTCAGCGAGAACACAGGGCGAGCCGCTGACCGGGCGGCTCAATCCACCTGCGGGGTCACTATTCACCCATTTGCTTGCGGGTAATCCCGATGACTGGTATGTGCTGGCCAGTCATTTTGGCTATGGTTTCAGAGTCCAGCTAAAAGAATTATTGAGTAAGAATAAGGCCGGCAAGTTGCTGATCACGCTACCCGATGGCGCGAAAGTGCTCAAGCCTGCGCTCATACGCAATGAGTCTGATTTACTCGCCGTTGTTACCTTACAGGGCCGGTTATTGATATTCCCGGTAGCCGATTTAACCGCATTGGCGCGCGGCAAGGGCAATAAGCTGATACAGATTCCCTCAGCTGATCTGGCGGCTGGCAAGGATCATATCATTGCGGTACTGGCTATACCTGAAAACTGCTCATTGAAAGTAATATCAGGCAAGCGATTTTTAACGTTGAAAGCAGCGGATATAGAACATTACTCCGGCAGTCGCGCCAACAGAGGTTTAGGTTTGCCCAGAGGCTTTCAACGCGTTGATGGTTTGGAATGTGAATAGACAGACGATGCTTCAGCAAAGAGTTAAACCTGATCGATAGAATTTACATCCAGGTAATTGACTAAAAGTCTTGTAAAAAATTATCTGACATTCACGAACTTGAATAATAGGGGAACTGATTGACCCTTCTGGACCAGACAAATTGAGGTATATTTATAAACCTTTTTATTCATCCTTTACACAGCGCTGCAAGATATAAATCGATAGCAGCCTTTCAACTGAGACCCTATTAATATGCCATTTTCCTCCCTTGGATTATCTGATCCGCTCTTGCGTGCTATTGCAGAAGCCGGTTATTCTACGCCATCCCCTATTCAATTACAGGCCATTCCCGCAGTTTTGAAGGGACACGATCTTCTGGCTGCCGCCCAGACCGGCACCGGAAAAACCGCCGGTTTTGCATTACCCCTCCTGCATCGATTATCGCTAAAGGCTTACGGTAATCATCGTCCGGTCAGAGTGTTGATACTAACGCCAACCCGCGAGCTTGCCGCGCAAGTCGGTGAGTCGGTCAGCAAGTATGGCGCGCACTTGCATCCCCGCTTAAAAACTGAAGTCGTATTTGGCGGGGTAAAAATAAACCCGCAGATGATGCGTTTAAGAGGCGGTGTCGATGTGCTGGTAGCGACGCCAGGTCGACTGCTGGATTTGGTCAATCAAAATGCAGTCAAACTGGATAAAGTGGAAACACTGGTCCTGGATGAAGCAGACCGTATGCTGGATATGGGCTTTATTCGCGATATACGCAAAATTATCGCCTTGCTACCGAAAAAGCGCCAAAACCTGTTGTTTTCAGCGACTTTCTCCGAAGATATCCGCAAGCTCACTACCGGTTTGCTGGTAAATCCGATAAAAATCGAAGTGGCGGTTCGTAACACCGCCGCAGAAATGATTGAACAAACAGCTTTTCTCTGCAATAAAACCAACAAAACCGAGTTGCTTTGTCATTTGATAAAAACCAATAATTGGCAGCAAGTATTAGTGTTTACCAGCACTAAACACGGCGCTAATCGACTCACAGAAAAACTTAATAAGGTTGATATTAAAGCCGCAGCTATTCATGGCAATAAAAGCCAAGGCGCGAGAACCGGCGCCTTGGCAGGTTTCACAGCGGGTGAAATCAGGGTGTTGGTGGCTACCGATGTGGCGGCGCGAGGCATTGATA
>JBAQEN010000747.1:0-10736 GCA_049286765.1 Methylococcaceae bacterium | reverse complement strand
ATGAAAACGTGCCGATTGAAGCATTTGAGGACGCAATCGAACGGGTCGAAACGCGGCTCGGCCTTTCAGGCCCGCCGCGTGCAATCGTCTTTCACGAAAAAGAAGGCCGCAGGCATTGCCACACGGTTTGGTCGCGCATCGACGCAGAAGACATGAAAGCGGTTCCTTTGCCCTTCACCAAGCGCAAGCTCCAGGACATCGCCCGCGAACTTTATCTGGAACATGGCTGGACGATGCCGCGTGGTTTGGCCAACTCTCAAGAGCGCGATCCGCGCAATTTTACCTTAGCCGAATGGCAGCAAGCCAAGCGTGCAGGGCAAGACCCGCGCGCGGTCAAAGCTGCTTTTCAGGGTGCCTGGGCGATTTCCGATTCAAAAGCGGCGTTTATCAACGCGCTCGAAGAGCGAGGGCTTAAAGCCGCTCGTGGCGACAGGCGCGGCTTTGTCGCGGTCGATTGCCATGGGGAAATCTACGCAATCGCCAAATGGGCGGGAGTTAAGACAAAGCAAGTACGCAGCCGCTTGGGCGATGAGAGTACCTTACCAGGTGTCGAAGACGTGAAAAAGCAGATTGCCCAAGAAATGCTCACCACCATGCACCGGTTGAGTAAACAGTTGGACGCCCAAGGACAGGAACGTCAAACGCAGTTTGAAAAACGACGGCAAGAACTCGTTTCCCGGCAACGCGCTGAACGCCGTGGCCTGAGTGACCGGCTTGAGCAGCGCCAAGCGGCGGAACTAGGAATAAGACAAAAGCGTTTCCGCACCGGGTTTAGGGGGCTTTGGGATCGGTTTTCTGGCGAGCGTAGCCGTATAAAAAAGCAAAACGAACGGGAAACGTTCGAGGCTTTTGTCCGAGACAAGGCAGAAAAAGAGGAACTTATCTTCCGACATCTTGATCAACGGAAAAGTCTGAATGCCTTTCGGGTTCAGGAGCGCAATGAGCATCAGAACCAAAAACAAGAACTCCGGGAGGATGCTCAAAAATATAAGGGAATGCTGTCTGAACTGCGCGAACAACGGCTTGAAGACTATAGCCGGGAGCGCGAGTCTCGACATGATTCAAAGGAGCCACAAAACCCAAAACCAGGCCGGTCTTATGATCGGTAAAAGATAGATTCATGTATGAAAGTATGAGGCAGATAGATGATAGAACCCTACCCCATAAATGTTCTTTACATAGATCATATAGTTAATTCCCGAGCTATATATAAACCATTTTATGGTTGATTGATTGGATAAAACATGCTATTTTGGTCTACAGAATGACCACAAAGGTCTTTTATGGTTTATATATAGGTCAATTATAAAGTTATGCCAAAGTCAATTACCCGCACCTATTCCCATTATAGCCGCGAAGCGGTTGCTCTTTTCGCTGGCCTTATCCGGACAGCCCGTAAGGAGCGGAAGCTAACCACTCAGGAAGTAGCTGATCGTGCAGGTATATCCAGAGGACTGTTACAACGTATAGAAAAAGGCGATATGAAGTGTGAAATCGGGGTTGTTTTCGAGGTCGCCGCGATCATGGGGCTTAAGTTGTTTGATGCAGATGACTCCACTCTGACAAGGCACATTCGCCAGACGGAAGACAAGCTGTCGCTATTGCCCAAATCTGTACGGAAAACCACAAAGGCAGTCCATGATGAGTTCTAATAAGGAAAGCGAAGCCTTTGTCTGGATATGGCTGCCAGGTGAAGTCCAGCCCATTGTGGCGGGCAAACTGGAAGCGGATGATGGCAATATTCGATTCAATTACGGTAAAAGTTATCTTGAGCGTATCCATGATACCAAACCGGCCATTCCCATTTATGAACCTGAATTGCCGTTAAAGTCCGGCGTTTTGCCCTTGCTTGAGGGGCTGAGCATGCCCGGATGTATCCGTGATGCTGCCCCGGATGCCTGGGGGCGGCGGGTGATTATCAATAAAAAACTGGGATTAAAGGGTGCCGGTACGGATACGACCGCACTGAATGAGCTGACCTACCTTCTGGAGTCTGGCTCTGACCGTATTGGCGCACTGGATTTTCAACGCTCGCCATCCGAGTTCGCCCCGCGAGCTTATAACAATGCAAGCATGGAAGAATTACTGGAATCGGCGGAGCGTGTTGAAAAGGGACTCCCTCTTTCACCGGAACTGGATCAAGCTTTGTTTCACGGGAGCTCGATTGGCGGTGCGCGCCCAAAGGCTTTGATCGAAACTAAAGGAAAAAAATACGTCGCGAAATTTTCTTCAAGCACCGACCTGTATAGCGTCGTCAAGGCCGAATTTATCGCGATGCGCCTAGCTGAACTTGCAGGCATCAACGTGGCTCCTGTTCAATTAATCAAAGCAGCCAACAAAGATGTACTGCTCATCGAGCGGTTTGACCGCGAAAGAAGAGCGGAGGGCTGGTCGCGTAAATCCATGGTATCCGCTCTGACCCTTTTCGAGCTTGACGATATGATGGCGCGTTATGCCAGCTATGAAGACCTCGCGGAAATTATCCGGCATCGTTTCACCCACCCTAGGGAGACGCTGAGAGAGCTATACTCCCGGTTGGTTTTCAATATCTTGTGCGGCAATACCGACGATCATGCCCGCAATCATGCGGCCTTTTGGAATGGGAAAGAGCTCACGCTGACCCCTGCTTACGATATATGCCCGCAAGGCCGAACGGGTAATGAAGCCTCCCAAGCCATGCTGATAGCCGGTCATAATAATCTCAGCCAGCTTAAAACCTGCCTTGAGACAGCACATAACTTCCTATTGTCCAAGGAAGAGGCGCAGAGGATTTGTGAGCATCTAAAATCGACGATTGAGAAACACTGGGAAGAGGTTTGTGATGAAGCTCAGCTCAGCGCGGTGGATAAAAAATTATTCTGGGGAAGGCAGTTTCTCAATCCTTTTTCGATCACGGATCGATAGTGGCAAAGAATAACGGGGAGCGCGAGGATCGGAATGATTCAAGGGAAAAACCGCAAAACCGTAATCGGGGGCGGTCTTATGATCGGTAATTCATTCAGGAATGATCAGGCAACACCCCGGCCAAAAAAGGTCAGGATTTCATAATGTACTGGTAATGTGTGTACATATATGCTATTTTGAAGAGACAGGAGATAAACCGATGACGAGTAAACGCACAGATAGAATTGACCTTAGAGTCCATCCTGACGCAAAAGAAGCGCTCCAGGCGGCGGCGGCTTTGCGGCATAAATCTGTCAGCGAATTCATTCTGGATAGCGCCCTCGGCGCGGCTGATGAGATTCTGGCGGATCGCCGATATTTTGGACTTAATGCCGAACAGTGGCAAGCGTTCCAGGCTGCCCTCGATGCGCCGCCCAAACCGTTGCCAAGAATTAAAAAATTGATGCAGGAGCCGGGGATTTTTGATTGACCGGGGAACAGGCAAACCGCCCGCGCTTAGAGAAACTTCAACGTTCGCACGATGTTGATGCTTTCAATTGCGGGCAGGATAACCTGAACTTGTATTTAACACGTTACGCTTTGATGAACCAACGAGCTGACGGAGCGCAAACCTATGTCGGTGTAAGCGGAAGCAAAATCATAGGTTACTATACGCTTGTGGTGGGTAATGTTGCGTATGAAGATGCGCCTCAACGGCTGACTCAAGGTCTCTCCCGTCATCCTGTTCCTGTCATGCTATTGGCTCGGCTTGCCGTTGATTTGAATTGGCAGAGCAAAGGTGTTGGGGCTGGGTTATTGCGGGACGCAATGCAGCGCACTGTACAGGTTGCCGATCTTGCGGGCCTTCGCGCTTTTTTGGTTCATGCCAAGGACGGGAGAGCCAAATCCTTTTATGAACATTTTGATTTTGCATCTTCGCCGACTGATCCGTATCATCTGTTTCTTTTGCTCAAAGACATTCGAAAAACAATGAACGATTGACCTAAAAAATGTCAGAAAAAATTGATCCGCAAAAAATCATGGCCATTGTTGACGGCAAAGCCGCCGATATTGAAAAACTCGATGCCGACATTATGATGGAAACGGTCGGGGTGGCCATGGCCCTGGATAAATTACGGGAGTCATTGGACAAGGTGGAAACTTGCATGGATGAAAGAGCGTTTGAAGAAGCTTCTCATGTTGGCTATAACGAGGTTGCTCATAATTTCGTTTATGTACAAAGAACCTTGGCTGGTCTCCTAACTGCCGCGCAACAAAAGGAATCCTTCATTGGCGACATCGCTCAAGAAACCAGAACCGCTTATGAAGATGTTGCACCCTATGTCGAAGAAAAAATGAAATCCGCTGTGAAAAAACAGTGCATGGATCATAACAGGACACCAGAAAAAACCCAGTTTGATGGGCAGACATGAGCAAAAAATCTATCAAAAGCGACTTGAAACGAATTGATACCCTGAAGGATCGGGATATTGACTATTCCGATAGCCCGGAACTGGACGAGAGCTTTTACACTAGAGAGACAGTTCAATGGCCCCCTGCAAAAAAACAATGAACGAATGACCAGAAAAATGTCAGAAAAAAGTCAATCCACAAAATATCATGGCATTCGCCTCAACGCTGAAGAAGTTTTGCTGGAAAAACACATCTTTGACTTGAAGGTGGAGGATTTCAAGCGTTTCAAGAAAATGCTCGATAGGCCGCCTTCGGAAAATCCAAGCTTAAAAGCGCTGCTTGAAGTCAAAGCGCCGTGGTGAATTAAGATAAAAATGTACTGACCAATTCTGAACTATTCCATATTAGAGGGGGCCTCTTTGGGGTCAAAGAGAAATAGACTAAATTCATCGTTGTTATATCGACTCTCAAAATCCTCAAATCAATCTTCACCTGTATAGACATCCGGTTCGAAAAGAGCATTTTGCCCTTGGCAGAACCCTAATAATAACTTGTTATTTTTCAGCGTGTTAGCATGTGGCGCGCCCGAGAGGATTCGAACCTCTGACCTCAGCCTCCGGAGGGCTGCGCTCTATCCAGCTGAGCTACGGGCGCGTAAGTGGCTTATTATAACCGATCAGCCAGGCGATTACGATAACATTGTTTTCAGGTTTGCCAGATTGGCTTTGCCGCGCTCCTTAATAACTTCCGGCGTCAGTTGTTTTTTGTTGATCCATTCCAGATCATCGGCCGGCAACTCATTTAAAAACCGGCTGGGTTCACATTCACTGATTTCGCCATAACGTTTACGATGCGTGCAGTAACTAAAGGTACAGGTGCGCTGGGCGCGGGTGATACCTACGTAAGCCAGGCGGCGCTCTTCTTCGATATTATCGGTTTCAATACTGCTTTGATGGGGCAGAATGTTTTCTTCTATGCCAATCAGGAAAACATGCGGAAATTCCAGACCCTTTGCGGCGTGCAAGGTCATTAAACTGACCTGATCGCTGGCTTCCGTTTCCTGGTTTCTTTCCATAATATCCATCAGCATGATTTTAGCGACGATTTCAGCCAGTGGCTTCCGGCTGCCTGCCTCCTTGTCGGCTATGCGTTTAAGCCATTCAATCAGCTCATAGACATTCTTTATTTTCCGGTCGGCAGACTCCTTGGTTTTGCTGTCTTCTTTTAAAAACTGCTCATAACCGATTTGATTAATAACCTGTTCGATAACGGCAAAAGTGTCGCCGCGTTCAATCCGGTCGGCAGTATCGATAACCCAGTCGTGGAATTTCCGCAGCCGATGGATCGATTTCTCGGATAGTTTTTGGGTTAACCCCAGTTCGGTACTGGCGGCAAATAAACTGATATGCCGGTCATTCGCATAAGAGCCCAGTTTTTCCAAGGTAGTCGGGCCAATTTCACGCCGGGGTGTATTGATGATGCGTAAATAGGCGGCATCATCATCCTGATTAACAAATAAACGCAGATAGCCGAGGATGTCCTTGATTTCCGAATAGGCAAAAAATGACGTGCTGCCGCTGATGAAATAAGGAATATTATTTTCCCTTAAGCACTGCTCAAACAATCTGGATTGATGATTGCCGCGGTATAAAATCGCATAATCCTGATAACGGCTGCCGGTTTTGAATTTATGATGAACGATTTCCGAGACGATCTGCTGGGCTTCAACCTGGTCATTTTTATGGCTTAAAACGCGCAACGGATCGCCGAAACCCAATTCACTCCAGAGCCGTTTTTCAAAGGCATGGGGATTATTGGCGATAAGATGATTGGCCACCTTGAGAATGCGTCCGGTTGAACGGTAATTCTGCTCCAGTTTGATGACTTGCAGGCGCGCAAAATCCTTTTGCAGTTGCGCCAGATTTTCAGGCTGCGCTCCACGCCACGCATAAATGGACTGATCATCGTCACCCACGACGGTAAATCTGCCCAGCGCCCCGGCGATTAATCTGACCAGTTGGTATTGAGTGATATTGGTATCCTGGTATTCGTCGACCAGCAAATAGCGGATTTTATTTTGCCATTTTTCCAAAACTGCGGGGTTTTTCTGAAACAGCAACACCGGCAGCAGAATCAAGTCATCAAAATCGACTGCATTATAGGCTTTTAAACTTCGGATATATTCATTGTAAAGCCCTGCCGCAGGACGCTGTTCCGGGGTCGCCATAGTTGCCGCTTGTTCCGGGGTTACAAAGGCATTTTTCCACTGCCCGATTTGATGGGCATAACGATCAACATTATCGATGTCACAGTCTTTTGTACCGTGACTGATCAAGTTTTTCAGCAGTGTTTGTTTATCCTGTTCATCAAACAGCGTAATGGCGGCTTTATAAGCCAGCACCTTGTGCTCCTTGCGTAATATATCCAGCCCCAATGAATGAAAGGTGGAGACCCGCAAGCCGCGAATCTGCGTGTCATCGAGCAGTCTGGAAACCCGGCTTTTCATTTCCCGTGCGGCTTTGTTGGTAAAAGTCAGCGCGGCAATATGCCGCGCAGGTAAACCCTGCTTGACCAGATAAGCAATTTTTTCGGTAATCACCCGAGTCTTGCCGCTGCCTGCTCCGGCAAGTACCAGTAAGGGGTGGTCAATCGCTTTAACAGCGGCTTGTTGTTGGGGGTTTAGTTTGGACATTAGGATTGGTAGGTCGAATTAGCGTAGCCTAAGCCGACAATGGGTATTGCTGTTATCTTGGATATGATGAGTTTCGATCAGTTCGAATATATTATGTTGTCTGAGCCATTATATCTATTTCTTGGCGTCAGCTTTTACAGTCCACTTGGCTCCTGAGTCTATCCAGGCTTTGAGTAACGCTATGTCTTGTTCGGGAAGTTTGTGTCTATCCACCATAGCCATATCCTTTCTTGTACCTGAAACGATTGCGATTAACGGGCTTATAGCGCTCTGTGCCGGTAGAATCAGGGGATCATGTTCATTACTTCCGAAGAAATCTTCACTGCGATCAACTCGGAAATTGGCTAACTGTTTTTGCGGGCCATGGCATGACAGGCAATTGTTCGCAAATATCGGATAGACATCTTGCCAAAACTCTATGCCTTCTTGATCGATAGTGCTCCGAATCTGATCTGGGGCTAAAGATTCATTAACCAGACTGGTATGTTCCCAATGTCTTCCTCGCATTGGCCTGGCTGTTTCTTTAACGCTAATTTGAGCTAACCATGCAAACAGCGTAATCGTGAGAGTGACTATGACAATTGTTAAGATACCGCTGCGAACTAAAGATGGATGTGCAGTTTTTACCAAATGGCAGCGCTTGCCAATAACGGTAACAATCCAGTTCCAATGCAGCACTAAATGAACTGCAAGCACTATCAAAAGCCCCAGGCTAATCCAGAAATGGATATCGCCCCACTGGTGGCGTGTGTAACCCCATAAACTCAAAGTTTTGTTGCTGCCTGGCGGCAACGGAAAACGCAGCAGGTAACCTGTCGCAATCATGCCCAGAAACAAAAATGCGGCGATTATGTCGATGATGATGTTGGCAATTGTGCGATTCATGTTGATGATTGAAAGTGATTTTTGTGCGTGAGTAAACTTTTATCAGGTCGCAAACCTTAAAGCAGCTTGTCTATTTTATCCATATTAAAGATGCATTTTATATATTTTCACTAACCGGCTGCACACTTAAACAAAACTATTCTATTTGTTGTCGTGTAAAATACTGTTCTGTTTATTCCGCACGGTTTTATATTAGGTGATGGTGTGTTAAACGTTAAAACTACATTTGTTATCGGTATATTATTGTTGGGTATATTTTCTGCCTGTTATGCAAACCCTGTTGCATATAAGTGGGCGATGGTAACTCAGCCTGCAAAATCAGGTAATGGTGCTCAGAGCATCGGAACTTATAATGCGGGCTGTCTGAGCGGCGCGGTTTCTGTACCGGTTAATGGTACCGGTTATCAAATGATGCGTCTATCGAGAAAGCGATCTTATGGCCATCCGGCCTTAAAACGCTTTATTGAAAAACTGGGACAAAACGTCGCGGCTCAACAATTGGGTGTATTGCTGATCGGCGACCTGGGACAGCCGCGTGGCGGCCCAACATTAAGTGGACATCGTAGTCATCAAAACGGACTTGATGTCGATATCTGGTTTTTGCTTTCACCACAAGCTGCAAGCCGAACGCTGGCTTTTAATGAACGAGAAACATGGAGCGCGCCTTCAGTCCTTGCCGGAAAATCCGATACAATTGATTATTCTCAATGGTCGCCGGCTCATGAAAAAATTCTTGAAGCAGCGGCGCGGCAACCTGAAGTTGACCGGATTTTCGTCAATCCCAGCGTTAAACGTGAATTATGTACCCGTAAAACGACCCATGACTGGCTGAGAAAAATTCGTCCGTGGTGGAAGCATGATGATCACTTTCATGTACGGCTCAAGTGTCCAACGAACAATAAAGACTGCCACGGACAAGAACCGCTTCCTGAAGGCGATGGCTGCGATGCCGGGCTAGCCTGGTGGTTTTTGGAGGAAGCCAAACGCCCGAAAATACCTCAACTACCCCCGAAGCCGCAACCACTACCCGTTCTATGTGACAGTGTTTTGAAAAACTAACACATGTTGAATAACAATTACCGGGAGTTACTTGCAAAAAACTATCTAGGGTTCTTTGAGTACCTCCATCTATAAGAGATTTTTCAAATCACATTCTATCATCGAATCATAATGACGGCGCAAAGTCGAATCAGTCGGGCGTGGAGGCATTCCGGATTCAACCAGAGCACGCAGATGAGTGAGATAATGCCGCCTCAGCATGGAATCTTCAGGCAATCTGGGCTTTTCCTGGTTAATCTCGGCTTTAATCGGTTTTATCAAGGGTTCTGGCGCAGCTTCGGGTATCTGAATTTGCTGGGCCACTGTTTTTTTTTGTTCTTCATAGTTACAAACAAGTCGCTCCATTGCGACCTCATCGCTTAAGCACTGCTCCATTTCAGCAACTATCATCGCATTATAATGACGGGATAAAGCAGAATCAGTAGGACGAGCAAACTTAAGCGATTCAATCATAGCGCGTAAATGGGTGAAATAATGCCTTCTCAGCATTGAATCTTGAGGAAGATTCTCATGTCTGTTTTCCGGCGCCCTGGTTGCCGTCTCACTTGTCTCTTGTTCTATAGAAAGATCAGTAGCAAAAACTGGCTCAATAGATTGTATTGCTCCAGAATGCCCACTTTGAGGTTCAGCGATAAATGCTGACTCATCGGCTTTTGGCTTTCCTGAAATTTGGCTCTTGGGTGCGGCACGAAATTCAGATTCATCGACCGGTTTAATAATCTGTGATGGCTTAGCCGATTCCTTGGTTTTTATACTAATGGGGGATTTTGCTTGTTTCGAAGCTTTTATTCGAACCTCATAAATAATTAATATTATCAAAAGTAAGATAATTGCTGCTATTGCTACTTCAACTTCGATCATAACGACTCTCCCGATTTTAAAAAGAAAAAGAAAATATTTCTTTAAGCTATTTTTATTTTTATCAAAAATAAGCTTATATCTTATACGAACTAATTTGGCAATATCAGTAGCGGTTCAATGGATTGATTCCACAACCATTACCTTTGTAAATTAAGTTATCGAAACTAAATCATTAACTTAGAGATAGCTCCTTGCAACCGGCATGAGTTCGTGAAACGGCTCGGCATTTTAATTGCTCATTGCGATGTTTAGAGGATAATACAAGCGAGTGTTCGAGTTGCCTAGGGACAATATATGAATGATTTTTCGCTAGCAGCAACAGCAGCACAATAACATTCTTAACTTACTGATTTAGGGTGCAGCCATGCCGGTTAATTCAATACTAATATTTTTTCTGATTTCACTGTTTTTTGTGGCTCTACTGCAGATTCATATCTTTGAGATCGCCTTCGTTAAACTCGGGTTAACGCCTGAAATCGCTTCTTTTTTATTGCTTGGAACGTTATTGGGCAGTGCTATTAATCTGCCGCTGTATAGCTTGCGTACCAAAGAAACCGGTCATCTTGTTTTATCCCGGGATCGAAAACCAGTATGGGAAATATTTCAACCGGCAAGAGAAGGTAAAATTATTATCGCCGTCAATGTCGGCGGTTGTTTAATTCCGGTTGGATTATGTCTTTATTTTATATCGCTGCAACTGATTGACCCCATCAAGATTATTGCCGGCATATTTGTAATCACCGCATTAAGTTATCAATTTAGCCGTTTAATTCCAGGTCTGGGCGTCGGTATGCCTGTTTTTTTGGCTCCGTTAACGTCGGTCTTAGTGGCGCTGGTTCTTGACCCTGAACATGCGGCTCATCTTGCCTATATCAGCGGCGTGTTCGGGGTATTGATCGGCGCCGACATTCTTCGGCTTAATACCATTGCTTCACTCGGAACT
>JBAQEN010000746.1:0-3326 GCA_049286765.1 Methylococcaceae bacterium | reverse complement strand
GCACTAAACACGGCGCTAATCGACTCACAGAAAAACTTAATAAGGTTGATATTAAAGCCGCAGCTATTCATGGCAATAAAAGCCAAGGCGCGAGAACCGGCGCCTTGGCAGGTTTCAAAGCGGGTGAACTCAGGGTGTGGGTGGCGACCGATGGGGCGGCGCGAGGCATTGATATTGCGTTATTGCCGCATGTGGTTAATTTTGAACTGCCCCGTTCACCGGCTGATTATGTGCATAGAATTGGCCGTACTGGCAGAGCAGGGGAGGAGGGACAAGCCGTATCCTTGGTTTCTCATGATGAATACAGTGCTTTGCGTTTGATTGAAAAACTGATTGGTACATCGATTAAACGCGAACAGATTGCCGGTTTCGAAGCCTCCGAGATCCCTCCGTCGGTACCCCCCGAGCCTCCTCGCGCACAACGGCCAAGAAGCAATGCCAAGCACTCGCGCAAACCTTCCGGCAATCAGGCAACGAATAAACTTCGTCCAGGAAGTGCTGTTTAATAACTGAAAAATATTCACAGGCCTAAAACTTGTTACTGTGGTAATGGTTATATTTTTCCGCTAACTGCAGTAATACAACAACAGCGCCGGTACCGCCGTTTTTGGGAGAGGCAGAACAAAAAGCCTGAACATCGTTGTGTTGCCGCAGCCATAAGTTAAGATTATTTTTTAGAACAGGGTGCTTGTCAGTTGAACGATAGCCTTTGCCGTGAACGATATGCACACAGCGGTAACCGTCTTCAACACAGCTATGTAAAAAGTGCAGCAGTTGCCGTTTTGCGTCATTACTGTTCAGTCCATGCAGATCAATTTCTGCATCCAGACCAAAATAACCTCGGCGCAATTTTTTTAACACATTATTTTGTAAACCTGGCGCAATATAGCCCATGCTATCTTCGAGTCCGACACTTTCAACTTCTAGTGTTGCAACACCTTGTTTCCAGACAGCAGCATCGGAATCAGCGCTTATAGTTACAGGGTAAGGCTTGGGTTTGTTTGCCGGTGTTAACAAGACCTTATCGCTTATTACAGTGCGCACCTTACCAATAGCTTGCCGAAAGAGATCACTGTCTTCTGAGGATAGTGTTTTTTTTACCATGAAAGCTGATTTTGTTAAGCATTATTGCTAAGATGTCTGATTTTATAGCTTATTCTGCTTCAGGGCGAATGATAATGCATATTTTGTTAAGTAATGATGACGGGTACTTGGCTGAAGGCCTTACTGCATTAGCCAGTGCCTTGCGCAAACATGCCGAAATATCGGTGGTTGCTCCTGATAGAAACCGTAGTGCTGCAAGTAATTCCTTAACGCTTGAAATGCCTTTGCGTGCCCATCCAGCCGATAACGGTTTTATTAAAGTAGATGGCACACCCACCGATTGCGTACATTTGGCAATAACGGGTCTGCTGGACAATGAACCGGATATGGTTTTTGCCGGCATTAATCACGGTTCCAACCTGGGTGATGATGTGCTTTATTCGGGCACTGTTGCTGCGGCAACGGAGGGGCGGTTTTTAGGGTTGCCTGCAGTCGCAATTTCTTTGGTGGGCAGTAATCCTAGTTATTTTGACACCGCTGCACAGGTTGCGGTAACGTTATTAAAGCAATTGATCAGGCATCCTTTGCCGCAAGATACTATTCTTAATGTCAATGTGCCAGATGTTCCTATCAATTACCTAAAAGGCTATCAGGCTACGCGACTTGGTTTGCGGCACAAATCGGAGCCGGTGGTAAAAAGTGCGGACCCGCGAGGACGAACCATATACTGGGTAGGACCGCCGGGTGCAGAACAGGATGCAGGTCCCGGTACGGATTTTTATGCTATCAATGCAGGTTATGTGTCGGTTACGCCGTTACAAATAGATTTAACAAGGTATGAACGCATCAATGCGTTAAAGGCATGGCTGCCTAAGGAGATTGACTTATGAATTCGAGCCTGCAAGGCATAGGCATGACTTCGCTTCGTACGCGTGAGCGTATGATTAAACGGTTGTCGGCGCAGGGCATTCACAATAATAGAATTCTGGAAATTATGCGCGATACGCCCAGGCATATTTTTATGGATGAAGCGTTGGCCAGCAGAGCTTATGAAGACACCTCGCTGCCCATTGGTTTCAATCAGACAATCTCACAACCCTATATCGTTGCAAAAATGACCGAATTGCTAATGGGAGTAGCCGGTCATTTAGGCAAAGTGCTTGAAATAGGCACGGGCTGCGGATATCAGACGGCTATTTTGGCTCAATTGGTCGATCATGTGTATTCGGTTGAAAGGATTTTACCACTGCAGAAAAAAGCGAAAAGTAATTTGTGGGATTTAAAACTTAAGAATATCAGTTTCCTCTATAGCGATGGCGGATTGGGCTGGCCGGATTATGCGCCGTTTGATGGTATTCTTGCATCAGCCGCCCCCGCTGAAATCCCTCTAGTATTGTTACAGCAGCTGGCCATTGGCGGGGTTATGGTTATTCCTATAGGCAAAAGCGGTAATCAATCTCTGCAGAGAGTGATTCGTCACGAAAACGGTTATCATATCGAACAACTGGAATCGGTCACTTTTGTACCTTTTTTATCAGGAAAAGAATAAATATGTTTCAAAAATTATATGACAAAGCCTTAATGTGGTCTAAACACCGTCATGCGCTCAAATACTTATGCACTAAGTTTTGCTGAGTCTTCATTTTTCCTGTACTGCCTGATGTCATGTTAGCGCCTATGGCAAGCGCAGCCTGATAAAGCCTTTCGTTTTGCACTACTGACGACAATGACCTCGGTTTTAGGAGGAACATTCGGTTATGCGATTGGTTATTTTATGTTTGATAACATCTCGCCATGGCTGCAAACTACTCATTATTGGGAAAGCTATTTAACAGTGAAAAGCTGGTTCAAAGAGTGGGGCTTCTGGGCGGTATTTGTCGCCGGTTTTTCACCCATTCCTTACAAGGTTTTTACCATAGCCGCTGGGACGCTGAATATGGTGCTTGTGCCTTTTGTATTGGCGTCACTCATCGGTCGAGGCGGCCGTTTTTTTCTGGTGGCGATGTTGCTGGCGGCCGGCGGCGCCAAGCTTGAATCCAAATTGCGCGAATATATGGATAGACTGGGCTGGGCAACGGTCGCTCTGGTTGTTATCGGTGTAGGGATGTATAAGTTTTTACACCAGGGTTAGGTATTGTGGCCTGCAAACAGCCGCTTTTTCGGCCCGAATTAATTGAAATGAACTCACATTATTTACAAACAGCCTGCAAACATCGCTCAGGACCCGCATTAAGTGAAAACAAGGGCATGAGTAATTTTTATCTTTATCCATAAGTTTTTCA
>JBAQEN010000745.1:0-2333 GCA_049286765.1 Methylococcaceae bacterium | reverse complement strand
GTACCGAGAAAGTCCCGTTACCTAAATTCAGTTGCAAGGTGACGCTATCGTAGACAGTCTGACCATCAACGTTCACATCCGGTATCACCAAAATGCCGGTTTGACTGTTAAAATTACTGGTGGCCATGCTGATGCCGCTGCATAGGCAGGCGATACAAAACAATGCTATTTTTCGCATAAAACCCCCTAAAAATTATTAAAATAGACCTTCAACAAGTTACGCGTTTTTATCTCAATACTGTTGACTCAAGACATTCATGCTTCGACAGGGCTATTCTGAGCCCAGCCGCCGAAGGACCCGGCGCGAAAAACTTAAGTCAACTGCATTACCCCTCAGCATAGGAAATGAATTTATAACACAGTAACTTACTCTGGGCAATTAGCAATTTTTGGCAAGCCAACATTTGCCAAACCACCTGAATTTATGGGTTGGCTATTGCTATTCGAGCGGTCAGCGTTTTTCTGCCAAAGCGGGCCAGTGCTTGTAATAAAAGCCTCACGTCTCTGATCTACAAAAACTAATAGTAATACCATCGGCTGGTTCTCCAATACCAGCGATAGGGATATCCGGAATACCAGTAGTTGTAAAAAACCGGCCGCCAGCGGTTATACCAACGATATTCTGCCTGTACCGATTGGCGGGCTGCGGTTGCTTCTTTAAGCAATGTGCTCGCTTCCTTATCGCCCCGGCTTGCAGTAATAGACAGCCATTTTTCGGCTTCTCCGGGGTCTGATCCCATTTCTCCAAGACCGGTTAAATAGAGTCTGCCAAGCGCCATTTGGGCCTTCAAATCTCCTTTCTCTGCGGCATCGCGCATCCATTTGATTGACCGGTAGCTATCTTGACGCACGCCATCGCCCCTGAAAAACCGGAGTGCAAGGTCGTAAGCAGCACGAGGATCACTTACGGCAAGCTCTTCCAGGGCGGCAATTTTTCCACCCGGATCTTCTTCCGGTGTATCCTTTGCAGGATCGAAGGAGGCATAATCCTTCGGTCGATCGGCACAGCCGCCAGAGTCGCAAATTCTGATTGTTTCCTTCTGGGGTTCTTTATGCGCACAGGCCGTAATGCCCAACAATAACAAAATTAATATCAGTCTTTTTGCAGCTAATACTTTAATGTGCATAAGTTTTTTCTCGCTGTATTTTTTTGATATATTATGACCTCAATATTGTAAGGCAAGTAAATGTTATTCAACATGGGCTGTAGTATTTTATCGTCAAGAGGGTTAGACATATGATTACCAAACAAATTAGGACATCATCATTGTTAGTTGCTGCCCTGGCATTAAACGGATGCCCGCAACCGGGCCTGCAAACGGGTGGTAGCTCGAATCTGGTATCAGGATCAGCTGGCGGGGCAGCCAGTGTGGATGCCAATAAATCCCTGGAGCGTTGCACCAGTCCCTTGGGAACGCTTGCTGTAAGTGATGGCCGGATTAGTGGTTCTCGCGGTGTAACTACAGTTGACCCCTTGATTCGTCTGGCTGTACAGCAATCCAACTGTTTTGTTATTACTTCTATCGGTAATCAAGCAACCAGAGCTTTACTAAATGATATCGTTGGTGAACAGAGAGAATCAGGAGAGTACCGCGCCGGTTCCAGACAAGAAAAAGGGCAGCGCGTTGTGGCAGATTATCTTTTGGATCCCCAAATAATAGTTAGTAACGAAAGGACTGGCGGGGGAAATGCTGGTCTAGGTGGGGCCCTTTTAGGCGCCGGACTTGGGGCGGCAGGGTTGGGTAGTTTTGGTGCGTTAGCAGGCGCTGTTTCAGGCGCTATGGAAACTAGAACCACGGATGTCGCACTTACACTGACCGATATTCGTTCCACAGTTCAAGTTGCTATTTCCCAAGGCAGCGCGACTGCAAACAATATGAGCGGTTCTGGTTTTGGCGGATATGGTGGCTGGGGTGGACTGATGGGTGGGGCAATCGGTGCCAGCCTCGGCGCCTACACCAGAACCCCTGAGGGGATAGCTATTGCCGCTGCATTTTTTGATGCCTATAACAACATGGTAATATCGCTCAGAAATTATAAGGCACAAGATGTAAAGGGTGGAATGGGGCGCGGCGGTTTGCTCAAAGTAAATTAAGATTTTCTGAAAACTCATAATTTTTATCGCAGATGCAGGCTAAGCAATTCTGGTCACCAACTTTAGAGTAGGACAACGCGTTAGGCTTATGAGCTTAACGTAATTGTCTTCGTTCGGCGAAATATGTTATGCGCTGTTAATCGGGTAAATTTCAGAGTGAAGAAGCAACAGATGATTTATAGGATTTGCATATCAAAATTGAGTTTTTAAAGCACCTCTACCTAGCCCTGTACAGCAG
>JBAQEN010000744.1:0-3290 GCA_049286765.1 Methylococcaceae bacterium | reverse complement strand
ACCTTGAACGTCGTATTTCCGACCCTGATACGATCCCCTGGCTGAAGTACCCGAGGAGTGTTTGCCACGCGAATCTCATTGACAAAGGTACCGTTGCGGGAAGCCAGATCGACTATCAACAGGCCGCCCTTTTCATATTGCAAAGATGCGTGATTGCCCGAGACATAATCATCATTCGGAATAACAAGATCATTGCTTGAGTTTGCGCCGATATGAAAAACCTCTTTATCCACGAGGAATTGCCGGTTTTGCATTGTCCCTTCGACACCGACCAGAATGGCGGCGGCTTGCCTCGGTCCAGGGGGCGGGTATTGTTCCCCCACCTGTGTACGCCTTTCAGGCTTGGAGCTCTTATCTGTGAAATTTTTAACGTGAGCTGGCTCCGGCCGTTGGGCTGACACGTCGCCAGAACGTGGCTGTGTGTAAGATGCTGTCGCCTTGGAATCCAATGTGGAGGCCGCCGCAGAATTGCGCTGCTGTTTTACAAAGTACGCCAGCAACCCCGTCAACAAGACCACAAGTCCACCGGCTAAAGGCCAAATCAGGCCTGCTGGGATAATACCCCCCTGAGAGTCGAGTGTTGTTTCCGAGGAGCCATCTGTTTGTCTCGATGTTGTATTCTCACTCTGTTTAGGTTGGGGATTTAGGCATGTTTCTGCAGTACCGGTAGCTAGAAGAGCAGCGGGGCCCGGTAGTTGGAAGTTGCATTTACCTTCTTGTTTATCCCACTGACCTTGCTTAATTGCAACCGTGGCCAATCCAAAATCACTAAGAAACCCATTTTCCTTATTGATATCAATAGCTTTTTGATAAAGATTAATTGCATCATCACACCGGCCAAGTAAATGCAGCGCTACTCCGCAATCATAATAGGCATAAACATAGGTGGGGTCTTCCTTTATAGCCTCCTTATATTTGCCAATTGCATCCACGATTTTCGGATAATCTACGTGAGCCTGGTCTGAGACTGCGTTGGATACTATTGCATAACCCCAGTTATCATAGAAAGAGGCTGATTTAGTCACTTTTAACTCAACGGCTTCTTCGAATAATCTAATAGCATCTAATGGTTTACCCAGCTTTTGCTGGGTAAACCCATAGAGATAAACCGCATTAACGAAGTTTGGCTTCAGTTTGCGGGCTGACTCAAATGATCTGCTAGCTTCCTCTAAGTTTTCTACATCTACATTGTTCTGAGATAACAGAGCAACACCTTTGTTGTAATATGCATCAGGGTATTTAACGTTCTTCTGAGTCGCCGCCTGAATCGCCGCCTCATACTTCAATATCGCTTCTGGAAAATTGCCTTGACTATATAGGGCGGCACCCCAGTTGTTGAAGGCAACAGCATAATTCCGTCGACGTTCAGTGGCAATACGATATTTTTGGATTGCTTCTTCTGTTTTCCCTGAGTCTAGTAACGCATTACCCCAGAAGACAAGGGCAATAGCTCCCATGTCTGTTCCTCCCATTTTATCGTCAAGTTTGACAGCTTCGTCGAACTTGCGAAATGCCTCATCTTTTAGTTTCGAATCCTTTTTATCAATATTAAAGATATCTATTAACGCATTACCCCACGACAAATAGGCATCGACTTGTAGGTTAGGATCTAATCCACTAATAATATCGTTTACTTGGGTAAAGGTTGCCATTTTCTTACTTTCATCTTCCTGCTGTAGCCAGGCAAGATAAAAATAAGCCTTTATATAACTGGGATCTACCTCCTTGACTTCATTGAATTTCTCTACGGCTTCATCCCGTTTTTCTTTGGCTATTTTGAGTTTTCCATCACTTTCGTACTGTTTACTTTGCGCTAGCAATGCAAGCCCCCAGTTGAAGTAGGTGTCAGCTGATTTCTCGTTAATAGCAATGGCATTGTCATAATGCTTAATCGCATTCTCTAATCGATCATTTTGATAATCAATCAGCCCCAATATAAGATGTCCATAATATTTAACTTCCGGAGGCTGATTTAAACAGGCATCGATCTGTTTTCTAAAATCAGATTTACTTAAATCTAATTCACCTCCATTGTAACTAAAAGCAGCAGAAGTACAGGGCGATATAAGCTCCAAAAAAGCCTCTCCACCCTTTCGAAACACTTCATCTAAATTAGCATCATCGATAGGATCAAGTTCGATAGCTTTGGGGTTATCACTGCGTAAGCTTAAGCGTATTTTTTTGTTGTCGTCCAGTATCGTAATTTCTCCCGAGATATGAGTTTCTGACACTTCAAATTCCTTTCTCAAGAGCGTTCTAAGCCCACGTAGATGTAATCCTATTCCTGGAACCACAATATCAGTTTCTTTCGCCTCCCAATCGAGCTGAGGTGGATCGAACTCAGGCATAGTGAGAGAAAGAGGTGCTTTATTAATCTTTGATATGCCGCTCTGACTAAAAAAGCAAGAACCACGCTTTAGTTTATCGCATTGATTTTTATAGTCGCGAAGCTCAGCAAGCCTATCCAGGCTGTAATTAGCCTGAATATCGTCCTGGAAGTTCTTAGATAGCTTTTGAGCCTTAGTTTTCGCCCTGGTTAGTAACTGTTTAGTGAAGCCTTCTTTAGAAGGGAAATGCCCTTTAAATTGTTCAGGAAGTATCGCAGGAACGTCGATAAGATCGATTACGACTTCCTCGCGGCGAATTTCTTTGATGGTAAAAATAATCGCAATTGATACGACTAATAAAAGCAGAATTACTTTTGACATCGACCAAAATGCTAAAATCTTGTTCAAGATTGTTTTCGCAGGATTAATATCCGTAGTTGATTCTGGTTGCATGGGATGTTACCTAAATTTATAAAAAACTTAAGAAGGACTCGGTTTGATTGATATTTTGTACAAACGCTCTCTGCATCAGTCCAGTTATAATTTATTCTCACGTTTGCAAGTTGTTGTTCTTGAATGCCTATTTTTGCAATGACAACAGAGCCTTAGGCATTATTTTTTTATACTTTGTTTGTAGGCGCCATCAACAAAGTTCTCAACAATGTTAGCGAAGCCGGACAACGAAGGTAATCAACAGGATAATCCCACGATTCGTGGAAATAATCGAATTGAATGCCTACTTTCATAGCATGTAAAAAATCAGGGGCGCATCAACTCCAGTGTCTTATTGGTAAAGTCGTCCTCCTGCTTGGCCTTGGGTTGTTGGGACTTGTCGGTTTTTGTGGTTGATTGGGAGGTTTTAGACTGAACTTTTTGCTTTTTGCTTCGCTTTTTGTCTTCTTTCGGTGGCTTGAAGGGTTCTTCCGCTTCGCCTGGCTGTTCCTGTATTATCGGGGCCTTGAC
>JBAQEN010000743.1:0-1962 GCA_049286765.1 Methylococcaceae bacterium | reverse complement strand
CTGGCGAAAGGCGCTTTGACCAGCAAAACCAGCGGCGAAGGAGACATTCGCAAGGCTTTAATCGCAGACGGCAATCTGATTGATTGCATCGTCAACCTGCCCGCCAAATTGTTTTTGATCACCCAGATTCCGGCGGCGCCCTGGTTTATGAATCGTGCCCGCAACAATGGACACCCGCGAAAATCTGAAATTCTATTTATTGATGCCCGCAACTTGGGCCATCTGATTAATCGCCGAACCCGCGAACTCTCGCATCAGGACATTCAGAAAATCGCCGATACCTACCACGCTTGGCGCACCGGCAAAGGAGAGTATGAAGATATTAAGGGATTTTGTGCTTCTGTCCCAATCGATCGCGTCAAGGAACTGGATTACGTCCTGACGCCAGGGCGTTACGTCGGCTTGCCAGATGAAGAAGATGATTTCGATTTCAAGAAACGCTTTACCGCCCTGAAAGCCGAGTTTGAGGCGCAGTTGCTCGAAGAAGCGGCGCTGAACAAAGCTATTGCTGAAAATCTGGCGAGGATAGAAATATGAATAGTCAAAATAAAACATTCCATTACTCAGTCAGTCAATTGATTGAAATTTTGCAAACTCTGCCGCAAGATTTACCAGTACTGACCAGCGGCTATGAAAGTGGTTTTGAAAACTTCTACCTCCCTGAGATAGTGGAATTAAAACATCAACCAGAAAACAAGTATTATGAAGGTGAGTTTCAAGAGGCTGATGAGAAAGATAAAAACACATTCAAAGCTGTTATTTTGCATAGGGTAATGCGGGATAATTTATGAAAAATAAACCAAATCCAGAATGGACAGAGGCGATGCTCAGCGCAGCTAAAACAACGGCTGAGCTATTCCCCACAAAATTCGTGGATCATGAAGCCGTGCTGTTATCAGAACAGGCTTTGGCTGGAGACTGGCTGAAACCAGAAGAGGAGGCGGCATGGGCGCATTTGCAGTCGGAAAAATTGTAACTTTTATAAAAAAGGAAACCGTTATGAGCACCCAAGAAACCTATCTTGAACAAATCCAACAAGAACTTAACCAAACACCAAAAGAATATTCACCCACGCTATTAACCATTATTCATAATTTGCGTGAAAGCGCTTGTCTCGATAGTGCAGCGACAGGCTTTAGCATTAGCTGGCAAGAGATGTTACGCGGCGAATGCCATCCTATTGATACCTTATGGGATGATATGGTGCTATGAATATCGGTATTTGAGAATGGAACGAGGTTTAACATGCAAACACAAAATACAACAGCAGCCCATATCTTATATGTGCTCTATGAAACCTTATCCGATGAAAACCAAAAATTATTTTTGCAGGAATTATTAACCAAACAAAAGGAAAAGGTGGAATCATCGCTAAAACAAAGCAAAGAGTTAAGTCAAACAAAAACGGCTATTAAAACTAATGAGAAAAACCGTTTTGCGGATATATGCGGTATTTTGACTTCTGAAAAAAGCGTATCACTTGAAGATATGGAACGGGCTATTGCTCTGCAAGGGGTGGAGCGTTTTAAGGTTTGTGTGTGATACCAGCGTTTTTAAGGTAAAACAATGAATGATTTAACTCAAGTATCAAGCATTGAAAGCCGTATCCAGACGATTCGTGCTGTACAAGTGATGATAGATGCTGATTTGGCGCAACTGTATAGTGTCGAAACCAAAGTATTGAATCAAGCAGTAAAGAGAAATATAACGCGTTTTCCCCAACAATTCAGGTTTCAACTCAACCCAATTGAAAAAAACGAACTGGTCACAAATTGTGACCGCTTTGGCAACCTGAAACACTCAACGACTTTGCCCTACGCCTTCACCGAGCAAGGTGTCGCCATGTTATCGGCTGTATTGCGTAGCGAAACAGCAGTGCGAACAAGCATACAAATTATTAATGCCTTCGTCAAAATGCGTCAATTTTTAGCGCACAATGCCGATATTTTTAAGCGGTTAGAT
>JBAQEN010000742.1:0-2229 GCA_049286765.1 Methylococcaceae bacterium | reverse complement strand
GGCCACAGTGACCAGTGCTGATTTAGTATGGGCGATTGCAGTGATTTGGCTAAGGTCTTTAATTTCACCTTTGGAACCAGGATATTGCACTAACAAGGCAAAAAAATCATGTTGTTCCAGGTCATGAAAAGGATCGGCAACGATTACCTGGTAACCCAATGAATGGGCGCGGGTTTTGACTACGGCTATCGTCTGCGGATGACAATCCTGATCGACGACAATGCTGTTTGCAGCGCTTTTTGATAAACGCCGCGACATGGTCATTGCCTCTGCCGCCGCTGTCGCCTCATCAAGCAAGGAGGCATTAGCAAGCTCCATGCCCGTTAAATCGATAATCATTTGTTGATAGTTTAACAAAGCTTCCAGCCGGCCCTGACTGACTTCTGCCTGATAAGGTGTATAAGCCGTATACCAGCCGGGATTTTCCAGCACATTGCGCTTGATCACGGAAGGCATAAGGGTGTCGTAATAGCCCATGCCGATCATTGAAGTGAACACTTTGTTACGCTCGCGCATTTTGCGCAGATAATTAATAACAGCACGCTCGCTAATCGTTTCGGTCAGTTTTAAAGGTTCATGATTAAGAATGTTTGCCGGGATCGCTTGCTCAATAATTTCTTCCAGTTCATTTAATCCGAGTTCCGCCAGCATTGCTTCGATTTGCTGCTGATTGGGGCCGATGTGACGGTTGATAAAATTACCGCGCATTTCCAGTTGATCCAAACGTGTGCAGCACCTATTTTTGTTAGTCATAGTAATGTGTGTAATATATTAAATTAATGAATGTTATTTAGAATCTAATCGCCAATAAAATAGGTGCTGCACGAGGACAAGATTTTGACATGATGTCTACCTATGATAGCGATGTGGAATAAAGGGTAATTGGGTCACGGTAACAGCAATCTTACGATCACGGACTATCGCGAACAAAGCTTTGCCCAAGCTGGCCGAATTACGTTCAAGCAAAGCCATCGCAATCGGGTGACCCAGACTGGGGGAAAAACCGCCGCTGGTGACATGGCCTATGACCCTATCTTCGCTATCGGTGATAACACTGCCATCCCGGACCGGTATTTTACTTTCAACCAAAAGGCCCGTACGGATTTTTTCTGAGCCATTCTGTAACTGGTTGAGAATTTTGGCAGCTCCGGGAAACTTACCCTGAGCAGTTCGACTCCGCTCACTGGAACCGGAACCAAAAGACTTGTCCTGAATGAAGCCAAAAGGCTTGTCCTGAGCGGAGCCGAAGGATTTTTTAATCACCCATTGCAATCCTGCTTCCACCGGCGTAATGGCTTCATTCAGTTCATGCCCATAGAGACTCAGACCAGCTTCCAGACGCAAGGTATCTCTGGCGCCCAGGCCCACGGCTTCAACTTCATCTTCGGCAAGTAACAAATAGGCAAGTTGTTCTGCATAGCGATTGGCTACCGAAATTTCAAAGCCGTCCTCACCGGTATAGCCGCTACGGCTGATGTTGCAGGGTATGCCGTTAATTTCCGTTGCACAAGCATGCATAAATGATAACTCTACGGCAGCAACAGAAAATTTACCGATAATCGATGCAGCTGCCGGGCCTTGTAACGCGAATAATGCGTGATCAGGTAATTCTTTGAAATCGCAGTGCGTAGATAGATGATTTTTTAAATAGGCAAAATCTTTGTCTTTACAGGCGGCGTTAACAATTATCATCAGTCCCGAATCGATACGGGTAATGATGATGTCGTCAATAATGCCGCCATCGTGATTGGTTAATACCGTATATTTTTGTTCACCGGGTTTAAGACCGGTAATATTGCTTGGCGTCAAGCGCTCAAGTTCGCCGGCGGCAGAGTCGCCCAGGATCAGGCACTGCCCCATATGTGAGATATCAAAGAAACCGGCATGACTGCGGCAATGCAGATGTTCGTGGATGATGCCATGGCGGTACTGCACCGGCATTTGGTAACCGGCAAACGGGACCATTTTGGCGCCCAACTCAAGATGCAGATGGTAAAGAGGCGTTTGTTTTAACATAGGTAGCGCTCGATTTAGCTATGGCAAAACTATAAGTGTAGCGCTGAAAAAACGATAATCCAAGAACCGCGATATGTAATACTGGATTGAAACTAAAAAATACCTTACTCCCGTCTCGGCTAAACGGCTGAGGAATTGCACTGCTTCAACAATTTTCATTTTAACCAATGATTACAATCTATTGATTACAAAAACCATGAAGAACACAGATAC
>JBAQEN010000741.1:0-4418 GCA_049286765.1 Methylococcaceae bacterium | reverse complement strand
GTCCCTGATGAAACCCTTTTATTTATGTGCGTTACCGTACCGACCGGGTTTAGTTTTGCCTGTATTCTTTTGTCCAAGCGATCGGAAACAACATTCCACGCTTTGGTCATGGCTATCTGGTCATGGTTAAATAATTATCAGGAGACACCCATGAACAAAGATCAAGTAAAAGGCAGAGTCGAAGAAGCCAAAGGTAAAGTCAAGGAAGTGACTGGCAAGTTACTAGACGACGAGGGTATGGAGATAGAAGGGAATGTCCAAAAGAACGTCGGCAAGATCCAGAAGGGCTTTGGCGACCTCAAGGAAGACATCAAGAAAGACAAATAAAACGAGCGCTGCTGAGCAGCTATTGCAGACGGGTCCAGATTGACTGGACTGCTGGATGGCGGGCAACGAGATACCTACAACTACTTTTTTACAGGAAATAAACATGAAACATACTAATATGAAACTCACCGGTTTAGGGGCAGTCATCGTTTTGGCATTTTGCTCGTTTGGCGTTTATGCCGCAGAAAGCGAAGATACGGCGCCCATGAACAAAGATCAAGTAGAAGGCCGGGTCGGTGAAGCACAGGGTAAAGTTAAGGAAGCCACTGGAGTGATACTTGACGACAAAAAAATGAAGGAAGAAGGAAAAGTCCAAAAGAATGTCGGCAAGGTTCAGAAAGGCTATGGCGATATCAAGCAGGATATTGAAAAAGGTAACTAAAACTGACAATACTGAGCCGTGTAGGCGAGTCCGAATAGATTGGCCTGCTGCTCAGTAGCAATGAATAACCACCAACACCTTTTTCCCAGGAAATTAATATGAAACTTAACAACATGAAACTCACCGGTTTAGGGGCAATAATCGTTTTGACCTTCGCCTCGCTTGGCGCTTATGCCGCAGAAAGTCAAGACATGACCAATATAAACAAAGATCAAGTAGAAGGCCGAGTCGATGAAGCCAAAGGTACAGTCAAGGAAGTCACCGGCAAGATACTGGACGACAAGGGTATGGAGATAGAAGGCAATATCCAAAAGAATGTCGGCAAGATCCAGTCGGGTTATGGTGATCTCAAGAAGGATATTAAGGATACTAAGGAAGGCGAATAAAACAGGCAATGCTGTGCAGTCGAGTCCGGATAGATTGGCTTTTTGCCCAGTAACAACGAGATAATCTCAAATAAATTATTACAGGAAATGAACATGAAACTTACCAACATGAAACTCAGCGGTTTATTGGCTGGCACCGTTTTGACCTTCGCTACGTTTGGCGCTTATGCCGAAAGCCACATGGCGGAAGCGCTCAAGCACGCGGAGGCTGCGGCCAAAGCTGATGATACAAAGTCTATCGTCGAACATGCGGAGGCAGCGAAGACCCATGCGAAAACCGCCGATGAACACCTGGATGCCGGCATCACGAGTCTGAATGATGCTATCGATCACGGCAAGATGAAGCATGCCGACTCGGCGAAGAAATCCGCAGAAGAAGCCGTAACACATCTGAAAGCCGCGCAATAAATAACGTTGGTTTCGTTCCCTCAAGGGTTGGCGGGTGAATAGCCCGCCTTTTTTACCTTAACAGCCTAATTAGCGGTGTCGATAAATTGATCGATTTAACCAAGACTTGGCTTATGCATTAATACTCGCCTGAGTGCTATTCGGACATTGCATTGTTTTCTTGTCCATACCATTATCCTATGGTCCTAATTTTCGGAGTAATCGTGGGCAGGTTTTTGTGCCCACCAAATAATCAAACATAAACGTGCTATCGAAAAACATCGATGAATTTCGTCCGATGGTACAATTATTGGTAAAGAAGGTAAAGCTTTGAAAATTAGCAAGTAGCGTTACAGGATACATTCCTACGCAGAGCGTGGAACGATGAAAACACTAATAAGATTTATAGATTTTGATTAAAGAGGAATCATGACCATGAACTTTGAGGCTAGAATTACCCATAACCCGCTTCAGTGCGGTGGCAAACCCTGCATCCGCGGTATGAGAATTCGCGTCAGCGATATTTTACAAATGTTGGGCGAAGGCATAAGTAGCGAGGAGATTTTGCAAGATTTTCCCGATTTGGAGCTGCAAGACATTCAGGCTTGTCTGTTGTATGCCGCCCGCCGGGCAAATTTGGAACGGTTGGCGGCATGATCTTTTGGATTGATGCGCAACTGCCCCCGCAATTGGCAAGCTGGCTTAAGCAGACGTTTAAAGTGGACGCCTATGCCTTACGCGACCTGCACTTACGTGATACCGAAGACGAACAGATTTTTCAAAAGGCACGCCAACAAGGTATCGTCATCATCAGCAAAGACAGTGATTTCGTCGAGATGGTATTGCGCTTGGGCACCCCTCCGCAAGTGCTTTGGGTTACTTGCGGCAACGTCACTAACCGCCGCTTGCAACACCTTTTAACTCAGGTATTTCCTCGCGCACAGGAGTTGCTGGCATCAGGTGAAGCCGTCGTCGAAATAGCCGACCTTGAAGCCGCCAAAATCATTTGATGTTACATAGTTTCAACAATTTAATGGCGGCGCGCGAAAAGTATATGCTTACGCTATTTAAGTTCCACCGTTTATTCCATCGCAGCAACAATCGCGTTACCCATTTCGACCGTTCCACATTTTGATTGCGGATTAAGATCAGGCGTAACAAATTTGCCTTCATTCACTACTTTTTCTACAGCATTTTTTATGCGTTCTGCGGCCTGAGTTTCGCCAATGTGGTTCAACATCATGACGCCACCCATGATGACAGCAATCGGATTAGCCAGGTTTTTTCCGGCTATATCCGGCGCGCTGCCGTGTACTGCTTCAAACAGGGCTGCATCATCGCCGATATTTGCACCCGGAATCAAGCCCAGTCCGCCGACCAGTCCCGCCGTCAAATCAGACAAAATATCACCAAACATGTTGGTGCAGACGACTACATCAAACTGCAAAGGATTCATTACCATATGCATGCAAGCGGCGTCAATGATTTTTTCATCAAACTGAATATCGGGATAACGCGCGGCAGTTTCTCTGGCAACATCCAGAAACAAGCCCTGGGTATATTTTAAGATATTGGCTTTATGACAAACGGTGACTTTTTTGCGGGCATTATCCCGTGCATATTTAAACGCATAGTCGACAACGCGTTGTGACGCGCTCCGGGTAACGACGGCCAAGCTTTCAGCAATATCTTTTTTAGGGGTAAGATAATGCTCAAGCCCCGCGTATAGGCCTTCGGTATTTTCCCTGACGATAACAATATCCACATCTTCATAGCGTGTTTTAATACCCGCCCAGCTTTTAGCAGGGCGTACATTGGCATACAGTTCGTATTGCTGACGCAGCGCAACATTAATGCTTCTATATCCTTTGCCGACTACAGTCGTGAAAGGGCCTTTAAAGGCCAGACGGGTTTTATCGAATGATGCCATGGTTTCATCAGGCAGCGGAGTGCCAAATTTTTCGAACGCAGCCATTCCGGCATACGCTTCTTCCCAGTGAATTTTTACGCCAGACGCGTCAATAACTTTTACGGCCTCATCCATAATCGAAGGACCAATTCCATCACCTTTTATCAACGTGACATTGTGCATTACTATCTCCACGGTTTAATTCAGAATTTTGAGGGGATGAACAGAAAGGGAAGGATAAAAAACACTTAACATGGGTATTATTTAATTAGCCTGATCTGATCACGAAAGGAATCATAGCAATACTTGACACAACGAGTCCAATACTAACGCTTGGTGTAGACGCGATCTGTGCGTTTCTACTAATTGTTTGCAATATATCAGGGCATACCGATTTTACTGCTTGTGAGTTAAATCGTTAATGGGGAGAACCTTTTTAAATAATTATTTATAAAGTGGAATCCGCGATCAGTTCAACCTTTACCTTGTCGCCCGCTTGTACGCCCATGCACTCCGTTGGCAAGACAATATAGCAGTTAGCCCGGCTGATAGAACTGAGTATATTTGCGCCTTGCCTTCCTGATGATGCGACAAAAAATTCGCCATTATCATCTTGTGTGAGTATGCCACGTTGAAATTCTTGCCGTCCGGGCGCTTTTTTTAATGCAGTTGTGCATGTCGCCGATAGTTGCAAAGGCTTGGCATCCGGTGCGCCGGACAGTTGTTTAAGTGCTGGACCTACAATGTGCTGATAAGTCACAATAGCAGAAACAGGGTTACCCGGTAATCCAAAAAAATAACAGGAACCTATTTTTCCGAATGCCAATGGTTTTCCGGGTTTTATCGCGATTTTCCAGAAATTGACTTCCCCGCAGCGTGCCAGTATTTCCTTGACATAATCGGCCTCACCGACAGAAGCGCCGCCTGTGGTAATAATCACATCGTGGTTTTTAGCCGCAGTAATAAAGCTTTCTTCAAGCAGTTGTTTGTTATCGGCGATAACTCCCATATCCGTGACACTGTGGCC
>JBAQEN010000740.1:0-9633 GCA_049286765.1 Methylococcaceae bacterium | reverse complement strand
GGTACAGGGTAAGACAGGTTCATTGACGGCATTACCCATTATTGAAACCCAGGGTGGTGACGTATCCGCATTCGTACCAACTAACGTTATTTCTATCACCGACGGTCAGATTTTTCTTGAAAGTAATTTATTCAACTCAGGCATCCGTCCAGCTGTAAACGCTGGTTTGTCGGTCTCTCGAGTGGGTGGTGCAGCGCAAACCAAGATCATCAAGAAATTGGGCGGCGGTACACGTCTTGATTTGGCGCAATACCGCGAGTTAGCTGCATTTGCTCAGTTCGCTTCGGATTTGGATGAAAGCACTCGTAAGCAAATTGAACGTGGTCAACGCGTTACGGAATTGATGAAACAAAATCAATATTCCCCGATGTCGGTTGCGCAAATGGCGGTTTCGTTATTTGCGGCTAACGAAGGCTTCCTTGACAGCATAGAAGTGAACAAAGTACTCGATTTTGAAGCGGCTTTACAGTTGTATATGAAATCAGAGCATTCTGAATTAATGAACAACATTAATGCAACTGGTGATTATAATAATGACATCAGCAGTGGTTTAAAAACAGCCATTGAAACTTTCGTTAAAACTCATAGTTGGTAAAAGGGTCTTCAGATGGCTGTTGGTAAAGAAGTTCGCACAAAGATCGGGAGTATCAAGAATACTCAAAAGATCACTCGGGCAATGGAGATGGTTGCGGCGAGTAAAATGCGTAAAACAAAAGACAGAATGCAGGCAACACGGCCCTATTCTAAAAAAATTGGCCGGATCATCAAACATTTGGCTCAAGCCAATCCAGAGTATAAACACCCTTATCTTATTGCGCGGGATGTTAAACGAGTAGGGATTATTGTGGTGAGCTCCGATAGGGGCTTGTGCGGTGGACTGAATTCAAATTTATTCAGAAAAACGCTCACTTACTTAATGCAATGGGACAAAGAAAACATTGAAGTAGATGTTTGTACAATTGGCACAAAAGCTTCCGGTTTTTTTAGTAACCTGAAAGTAAATTTAGTCGGTCAGGTTACTAAATTGGGTGACGCTCCACACCCGCAGGACATAGTCGGCGTCATAAAAATCATGCTCGATGCTTATGAGGCAGGTAGAATCGACCAATTGTATGTGGTAAGCAATGAGTTCGTGAATACCATGACCCAGAGGCCTACTGTTGAACAATTGCTTCCTGCAGTGGCTTGCGAGCTTGATGAAAATCTGACTGGACATTGGGACTATATTTATGAACCTGATGCTAAAGACGTTTTGGATCATCTATTGACCCGCTTTATCGAATCCAAAGTTTACCAGGGTCTGGTTGAAAATAATGCCTGCGAGCAGGCAGCCAGAATGGTGGCTATGAAGAGCGCTTCTGATAACGCAGGAAATCTGATCGGTGAGTTGCAACTGATTTACAACAAAGCCAGACAAGCCGCTATCACTCAGGAAATTTCAGAAATTGTTGCCGGCGCCGCAGCCGTTTAAGTACTTCGACTTCGCTCAGTACGAGCTACTTCGACTTCGCTCAGTACGAGCTACTTCGATTTCGCTCAGTACAAGCCTGGTTAAGCTTGTTCTGAACTTGTGCTGAGCGGAGCCGAAGCAAAAATGACACAACACTTAGAGGACAACTCAATGAGTTCGGGTAAAATCGTTCAAATTATCGGCGCGGTCGTTGACGTGGAATTTTCACGCGCAGATCTGCCAAAAGTATATGATGCCTTAAATGTAGAGGGCAAAGGCTTAGTATTGGAAGTGCAACAGCAATTAGGTGATGGCGTAGTCAGAACCATTGCGATGGGTAGTACCGATGGTCTAAGCAGAGGTTTGATTGTTAACAATACCAATGCACCTATTTCTGTGCCAGTGGGCCAAGAAACTTTAGGTCGTATTATGAACGTCCTGGGTCAACCTATCGACGAAAAGGGTCCAATCGGTGAAAAAGTAAAATGGGGCATCCACCGTGAAGCACCCAGTTATGCAGAACAAGCCGCCGCTAACGAATTGCTGGAAACCGGAATCAAAGTTATCGATTTGGTCTGCCCTTTTACCAAAGGCGGTAAAGTAGGTTTATTCGGTGGCGCCGGTGTTGGTAAGACCGTCAACATGATGGAATTAATCCGAAATATCGCGATTGAACACAGCGGATACTCTGTGTTTGCGGGCGTGGGCGAACGGACACGTGAGGGTAATGACTTTTATCACGAAATGACCGATTCAAACGTAATCGATAAGGTATCGTTGGTTTACGGTCAAATGAACGAGCCACCCGGAAACAGGCTGCGTGTTGCCTTGACCGGTTTAACAATGGCCGAATATTTCCGTGATGAAGGCCGTGACGTTTTATTCTTTGTTGATAATATTTACCGTTACACGCTGGCGGGTACCGAAGTATCGGCGCTGTTGGGACGTATGCCTTCAGCGGTGGGTTACCAGCCTACACTGGCTGAAGAAATGGGTGTTTTACAGGAACGTATTACCTCAACCAAAACCGGTTCTATTACGTCTATCCAGGCGGTTTATGTGCCGGCGGATGACTTGACTGATCCATCACCTGCAACAACCTTTGCTCACTTGGATGCGACTGTTGTATTATCACGTCAAATTGCCGAGTTAGGTATTTATCCCGCGATTGATCCGCTAGATTCAACCAGTCGTCAGCTTGATCCTCTAGTAATCGGACAAGAGCACTATGATGTAGCACGTAAAGTTCAGGGTATTTTGCAACGATACAAAGAATTGCGTGATATTATTGCGATCTTGGGTATGGATGAATTATCTGAAGAAGATAAATTGACCGTGGCTAGAGCGCGTAAAATGCAACGATTCTTGTCCCAGCCTTTCTTTGTGGCTGAAGTTTTTACCGGCTCCCCTGGTAAATATGTGTCTCTGAAAGATACCATTGCCGGTTTTAAAGGTATTATTGACGGTGAGTATGATGCTATTCCTGAGCAAGCTTTTTATATGGTAGGAACCATAGACGAAGTGCTTGAGAAAGCAAAGACATTAAAAAGCTAATGTATGTTTCTCTCTGCCGTGGTTGGTGCAGGGGGAGGGGATTAAAACAGGTAAAAAAATGACCATGACCGTACATGTAGATATCGTAAGTGCAGAAAAAGAGATATTTTCCGGAGTTGCGGAAATGATTTTTGCTCCTGCTGAACTTGGGGAAGTGGGTATTTCACCTCGGCATGCTCCATTAATAACAAAGCTCAATCCTGGTGAAGTCCGGGTAAAAGTGAGTGATAATGAAAGTTATCCATTCTACATATCAGGTGGACTTTTAGAGGTGCAACCTCATCTCGTTACCATTTTGGCTGATACGGCGATTAGAGCAAAAGATATTGATGAAGCAGCCGCATTGGATGCAAAAGCCAAAGCAGAAGAAGCTTTGGCAGATAAATCGGGTAAAATGGATTACGCAACCGCACAGTCTCAATTGGCGCAAGCGGTTATGCAACTGAGAACCCTGGACAGACTTAGAAAGCGTGGTGGATAGCAATAGGAACGCGTGATTGTTGCCGGTGAGATAAAACGCGTCTCTACGATTTTTAAAAAGCTCGATAACGACACCACGCTATCGGGCTTTTTTCGTTTAATAGGATCTCAAATGAAAATTACGACCATTATTCTAGCAGCGGGTAAAGGCACGCGTATGCGTTCTGAACTACCCAAAATATTGCACAAAATTGCTGATAAGCCATTACTCCAACATGTTTATGACATGAGCCGCCATCTGAAGAACAACGCTATTAAAATTGTTTATGGTCATGGTGCGGATCTGGTGAGAGACACCTTAAAAGATCTGGAAGCAAGTTGGATTGAACAAGAACAGCAGCTAGGCACTGGACATGCCGTGCAACAGGTAAGCCATCAAATTGCGGATACAGATACCGTTTTAATTCTATATGGTGATGTACCTTTATTGAAACTAACTACAGTAAAGCAGTTGATAGCAAACGTTGATGACAAGTCCCTTGCTTTGCTGACAGTCAATCTAGAAAATCCAACTGGTTACGGTAGAATAGTAAGGGATGAGTCTGGGCAAGTAACAAAAATTGTCGAGGAAAAAGATGCTTCAGCGACTGAAAAAAACATTAAGGAAGGAAATACCGGCATCATGGCGGTGCAAGGTGGAAGGTTGAAAAAATGGCTGGACATGTTAGATAATAATAATGCCCAGGGCGAATTTTATTTAACGGATGTTATTGAAATGGCTGTTGACGATGGCATTACTGTTGTAACCAATCAGCCGGAATCGATTGATGAAGTATTGGGAGTTAATAATCGTATCCAGCTCAGTCACCTGGAAAGAGTCTATCAGCAAGAACAGGCTTATCAATTGATGGAACAGGGTGTGACATTAATAGATCCCGCTCGTTTTGACCTCAGAGGTTCAATTGAAAAGCTGGGGATAGATATAGTTTGCGATGTTAATGTTATCATCGAAGGCAAAAATAGTATCGGCAACAACGTCAAAATTGGGGCCAACACCTATATAAAAAATTCCATTATTAGCGATAACGTAGAAATCCTGCCAAATTGTGTCATAGAAAATTCAGTTATAGGGAAGGGCAGTAGGATTGGTCCTTTTGCAAGACTGCGTCCGGAATCTGTTTTGGCCGAAAATGTACACATTGGTAATTTTGTAGAAATAAAAAAATCATCAGTAGCGGCATCTAGTAAAATAAATCATTTAAGCTATATTGGTGATACTACGGTAGGTAGTAAAGTCAATATCGGTGCCGGAACCATTACCTGCAATTACGATGGAGTCAACAAATTTAGAACGATCATTGAAGACGGTGCGTTTATTGGTTCGGATACACAGTTAGTCGCCCCGGTCACCATTGGAAAAAATGCCATGATAGGCGCAGGTTCAACAATTACTAGAGACAGTCCTGAGAATCAGTTGACCTTAAGTAGAGTAAATCAGAAATCTATTCCAGGATGGCAACGACCCGTTAAACAGGAAAAATAATATGTGTGGAATTGTAGGCGGAGTAGCGCAACGAAATGTAGTGCCCATTTTACTTGAAGGATTGAAACGGCTGGAATATCGCGGCTACGATTCAGCAGGATTAGCGGTAATCAAGGGTCAGACAATATACCGGAAAAGAGAACTGGGCAAAGTAAAAGGTCTTGAAGAATTATTACAGGCCGACCCTATCTCTGGCAATATTGGTATAGCCCATACCCGATGGGCGACTCATGGTAAACCCAGTACGGCCAATGCGCATCCGCATATTTGTCGAAATAAAGTGGCAGTCGTGCATAATGGCATTATCGAAAACCATGAGCACCTTCGTAAAGCACTGATAGAAAATGGCTACGAGTTTACTTCAGAAACAGACACCGAAGTTATAGCACATGAAATTTGTCATGCCCTGGAATCTACAGATAAACTTTTAAATGCCGTAAAACTTACTATCGCAAAACTAGAGGGGGCTTATGCTCTGGGTATAATAAGTACGGCTGATCCCAATACGCTGGTCGCTTGCAGAAAAGGAAGTCCGTTAGTTATAGGTGTAGGCATAGGTGAATATTTTATAGCCTCGGATGTTGCGGCATTACTCCCGGTTACGCAACGTTTTATTTTTCTGGAAGATGGCGATATAGCCGCAATAACCATAGACTCGGTGGTTATTTATGATGCTAATTATAAAGTCGTTAGCCGTCCGATAAAAGTAAGTCAATTAACATCAGATGCTGTTGATAAAGGCGACTATCGCCATTACATGCTAAAAGAAATTTATGAACAGCCTTTTGCTATCGCTCAAGCCTTGGAAGGCAGATTCATTCATAACCGTCTTCAGGAAAGTTCATTTGGATACAATGCCTCCACAGTGTTCGATAACATAAAAGCCATTCAAATTTTAGCTTGCGGTACCAGTTATCATGCCGGACTGGTTGCACGCTACTGGTTTGAAAAACTGGCTCGCGTACCTTGTAATATTGAAGTGGCCAGTGAATTCCGCTACAGAAGTCCCGTATTAGCAGTGGATACACTGATTGTCACGATCTCGCAATCGGGTGAAACAGCCGATACGCTGGCGGCATTGCAGGAGGCAAAAAAACTGGGCGCTAAATATTCCCTGGCGATTTGTAATGTTCCGGAAAGTTCACTGGTCAGGGAATCCGATCTGGTGTTAATGACGCGTGCAGGCCCTGAAATCGGTGTTGCATCAACCAAGGCATTCACAACACAATTGACAGCATTGATGCTATTAGTGATTGCAGTAGGCAGGCGATTTCAACTGACAGAAGTATTGGAACAGAAAATCACCTCGGAATTATTCAGTTTACCGGGAAAAATAGAAGCGGTATTGCAACTGGATGATGAGATTAAAGCATTAGCCGAGCAATTTGCTGAAAAGCAACATGCCTTGTTTCTGGGTAGAGGAACCCATTACCCGATTGCAATGGAAGGTGCCTTAAAGTTAAAAGAAATTTCCTATATCCATGCAGAGGCTTATCCCGCAGGTGAGTTGAAACACGGTCCATTGGCATTGATCGACGCCGATATGCCGGTTATTACCGTAGCGCCAAACAACAGTCTGCTGGAAAAGCTAAAATCAAATATGCAGGAAGTGAGCGCCAGGGGGGGGCAACTGATTGTTTTTATGGATGAAACATTAGCCTCTGCCGATGATGACAATGTACAGATTATAAAAGTACCGCAAGTCGAAAATGAAATTTCGCCGATGGTCTATACTATTCCTTTACAGTTATTAGCCTATCATGTTGCCGTCTTAAAAGGGACTGATGTAGACCAGCCGAGAAATCTTGCGAAGTCGGTTACCGTGGAGTAAGACATTACTAGTCAATTAACAGGTCGGATTCTGAGGCTAGAGTTTTGCTTCAACTTTAACCTCAAGGGTTACCGGTAAATGCGTTTAGATTCGGGAACAATCTACTTTCTTAGCCAATTTTTCTTACATTAGGATTCCATTTATTTCTTTTCGATATCAGGTGGGCTCATGCTTTACTCTCGCGACGCAGCAATTCAGTTTTGCGTTCAATTCCCCATCGGTAGCCGGATAAACTGCCGTCATTTCGTACCACACGATGACAAGGGATAGCTACCGCCAAAGTATTAGCAGCACAGGCTCGAGCTACTGCCCGAAATGACCTCGGTGCACCGATTCGATGAGCAATATCGCTATAACTGACGGTAGCACCCACCGGTATTTCCCGCAATGCTTGCCATACCCGCTGTTGAAATGCAGTTCCTCGCACGTCGAGCGGCATGTCAAGTCCTAAAGCAGGCGCTTCAACAAAGTCTACTACCCTAGTAATGAGTTGTTCGAATTCGTTATCGTCACCAAGAAACTCGGCCTGGGGAAATCTGTCCAGTAAGCTGCGAATCAAAGTGTCCGGGTCATCACCCAGAGAGATGGCACATACACCACGGTCGCTCATTGCAGTGAGAATCGTCCCCAATGAACACTTGCCTAAGGTAAAACGTATTTTGGGATTAATGCCGGCAGCACGGTAGTTTGAGGTGACCATGCCAATTATTGGGGCAGATGCTTCTTAATACTGAATGAAGACATAAGCTGTCACCCTTTCGCCGGTGCTCTCGGGAATTTCTCATGCAGCCGTTCTGCAATTAAACCGATTAACTGCTCTGCTAATTGTTTTTTATCGGCCATTGCCAAGGTTTTTTGACCATTTTCCCAGAAAACTTGGAAGGCGTTTTGCTCACTATCAAAGCCGCCCAGTTCACGTCCTACCCAGTTTGCGGCGATCATATCCAGTTTTTTTCGAGTTAGTTTGTCTCGCGCATAAGCTTCAAGATCATGCGTTTCAGCGGCGAAGCCAACGGTGAACGGGCGCTTGTCGAGTTTTGCGACTTCGGCCAGTATGTCTCTGGTTTTTTGCAGTATTAACGTGGTCTGTTCCCCCTGTTTTTTTATTTTTTCCAGCTGCATGATGGCAGGACTGTAATCAGCCACCGCTGCCGCACCGATATAAATAGCCTGGTTCGAGGCTCTGGATATAACAGCCTCATACATTTGTGCAGCTGTTTCCACTTTAATTAATTTAATATTTGCAGGGGCTGCCAGTGTCACCGGGCCGCTGACCAGTGTTACCTCAGCGCCTGCTTTTAAGGCTGCATTCGCGAGTGCGTAACCCATTTTGCCGGAGCTGCGATTCGTGATGTAGCGGACGGGGTCTAAAGGTTCACGGGTGGGGCCGGCGCTGATTAACACTTTCAGACCTTGCAGGCACTGCGCTGTCGGCGGGTTCTCAAGTTTCAGCGTATGAGCCAGATGCTTGCAAATATCGACCGGCTCGGACATTCTGCCAAAGCCCGTCTCACCGCACGCCTGATCGCCTTGTTCGGGGCCGATAATCTTTACGCCATGAGCTGCAAGTTTTTCAATATTTTCCTGTGTGATTGCTTTATTCCACATCGCTTGATTCATTGCGGGGGCGACAAAAACCGGACAAGTTGCCGCCAGATAGAGCGTTGAGAGCAAATCGTCAGCCAAACCGTGACTCAATTTTGCAACCAGATCGGCGGTTGCCGGCGCGATAATCAACAGATCAGCCCAGCGTGCTAAACTGATATGCCCCATCGCATTTTCTGCACCCGCATCCAGCAATTCGCTATGCACGGGATTGCCGGAAAGCGCCTGAAAGGTCAATGGACTGATAAACTGCATCGCGGACTGCGTCATCACCACCCGTACCTCCGCGCCCTGTTTCCGCAATAGCCTGACTAATTCAGCGGACTTGTATGCGGCAATGCCGCCGCTAACACCCAATAAAATGTGCTTGTTAATAGTCATATTTGGAAACGTATAAAAAGGCCTATTATGGCAAGTACTGTTGAATTCTTCTAGGCTTAAATGAAGCTTGAAGGTTCAGTCCTTTGCGTGCGTATAATTATTTCAGAATTTACATAGGAAAATAATAAGCGTACCTATATCATCCTCGATGAGGATGTTTTAAAGCTGACAGGCACCAAATCAAAACGAGAAGCGGTGGAACTGGCGTTTCGAATCCGGCTGGCATTAAAGCAACAGGAAAAAAGAAAATAATTTAAAGGAGCGCTCAATGGGAAGGCGATCTGGAGCAACTGAGAAGTGAGCAATGATACTGGTGGATTCCTGTGTTTGGATGGGCTATTTTAGCGGCAATACAACCATTGCTGCAAAAAAAGCTGGATAGCCTGTTAGGCGTCAGGCTGATTTGGACCGGTGATTTAATTCCCTTTTTATAACCGAGCCGTCCAGGCGTATTTCGATCGGATGTAATTTAGCCGCTTTTTTTCAAGTTGTTCGTGCAGTGCATTGATCGCCTCCCGCCACTAATTAATGAAATAGCCTTATAGGCAAACAGCTTTATTGCATGCATTATCAAATAGTGTGCAGAAAAACGTAGCCGTATTCTACGGTTTAAGTGACCAGCAACTTAAGAAGCTGTCTTGCAAAACGATTTATATTAAAATCAACGATTTTTGATTAAAAGCTAAAAAATGTCATACAAAAGCAACCTAAGTGATAAAGAATGGAATCTCATTAAAAAGATTTTGAACCGACCAGCAAACGCGGTAATACCCATAAACATCCCAAAAAATCCATAGTGGACGCAATCCTCTATGTTTTGAGAGGCGGCATTCAGTGGCGGATGATGCC
>JBAQEN010000739.1:0-2785 GCA_049286765.1 Methylococcaceae bacterium | reverse complement strand
GTATCCACCAAAGTACCGTCAAGGTCGAATAAGACGCAGGATAATTTGAAATCTGTCGACATCAGCGTCATTATTCGGGACTTTTAAATGCCGCAATATAATTAACATCGATGTCTTTGCCAAGGCTGAAACGTTTGTTAAACGGGTTGTATTCAATCCCTACCATGCCCTGAAGCTCAAGTCCGGCATTACGAGCTGACTGGCTTAGTTCAGAGGGTTTGATAAAGGTTTTATAATCATGTGTGCCTTTAGGCAGCATTTGCAGAATATACTCCGCAGCAAGAATAGCTAATAAATAGGCTTTGGGTTTGCGATTGAGAGTCGAAAAAAACACTATCCCGCCAGGCTTAACCAAGGTAGCGCAAGCTGAAATTATTGAACCGGGATCGGGAACATGTTCCAGCATTTCCATACAGGTAACGTGATCGAAACTTTCAGGTTGTTGCTGAGCGAGTGCTTCAGCGCTGATTTTTTGATAATGCGCACTCACCCCCGATTCAAGCCCATGCAAATCGGCAATATCAATCAGTTCTTCACTGAGATCAATACCCAGAGCATCGGCACCGAGCTTAGCCAGTCCTTCAGTTAAGATACCGCCGCCGCAACCCACATCAACGATGCGTTTGCCGGTAATATCCGCATAACTCTGGATAAACTGAATACGTAGCGGGTTAATATCATGCAAGGTTTTAAATTCACCCTGGGTATCCCACCAGCGTTCTGCCATCGAGCCAAATTTATTGATTTCGTGCAAATGTACGTTGTCTGTTGCTGTCATCATGCTGAACCGTCTATTAGATTCATATAGTTTACTCTATTACTTGGTTATTCGTCATTTTCAGTTTTTTTTGTCGATGATCGCTTTTTTAAATCAAATCAACCGCTACTTTTGCTTATTTCAAGTGCCTGGATTTTTTCTTCCAGTAATTTTACTTTTTTCAGTAATTCAGGCAATTTGCTAAGTGCAATCTGCTCCTTATAAGCAGTCTTCTTGTCTTTTGCCGGACTGCCAAATACCTGAGCGCCCGCCTTGACATCGCCTGCCACTCCGGAACGCGCCATGACCACGGCACCGCTGCCGATTGTCACATGATCGGCAACACCAGAACTACCCGCCAGAATGGCATAATCTTCAATATTACAGGAACCGGATACGCCAGTCAGCCCGCACATAATCACGTTTTTACCGACCTTGTTATTGTGACCAATCTGGACCAGATTATCTATTTTACTGCCCGCTCCTATCGTAGTGCTTCCCAACGCACCTCTATCAATACAGGTGTTAGCCCCCACCTCAACATTGTCGTCAATTACCACGTTCCCGACATGAGGGACTTTAACATGCACATTATTCCTGAATTTATAGCCAAAACCATCAGCACCGATAATAGCTCCCGAGTGAATAATGACATTATTTCCCAGCACCACATCATCGTAAATAACGGCATAAGGATAAATCCGGCAATTTTTTCCAACTTTTACATTTTTACCCAGATAAACCCCTGCCAGAATTGCACTGCCATCGCCTATGCTTGCGTTTTCACCAATCACTGCATAAGGCCCGACATACACCTCATCGCCTAATGTCACATTATTTTCAAATACTGCCTGTGGTGCAATTTGCCGACTATAAACCTTGGCAGGATGCAGTAATTCGACGGCCTTGATGAAACTGAGTTCTGGATCATTACAAACCAGCAATGCCATGCTCGCAGGTACGTTTTCCACAGCAAAATCTTCGGCAATAAAACAGGCGGAAGCCGTTGAGTCTTTGATATACCGGGCATATCGGCTATTGGTCAATTGTGTTACCTGGCCCTTTTGCGCCGATGTAATATCTGCTGCGGAATCAATGGCTACTGATAAATCTCCCCCTTGAATCCGGGCATCACAAAAATCGGCAAGCTCTTTTAATGTAATCGGCATATTTGTCTCTTAAAGTGTATTGTATGGTAATGAATAGTGTACCAAATCTATATGTGGTAACTAACTTTAATGGTTTCCCACTTTTTTCTCGAGGAATTGCATCAGCAAATCGACAACAAAGGTAATCAGCATTCTTGTCGAACCTTGAATATTACCACCCTGCATCATGGCGGCACCCACTCCATCTTTAGCCCTACCAAAGCGGGTATTAATCGCTTACTAATCGTTACGAATATCTCAAAACGTAATTCACTTAAGGGCACCTCTATTAATTCAATTCTAAATATTGGTGCTTATAAATTTCAATGACTTATATTCGTCAATATTATGAAAAAAGCAATTTTTAGAGGTTCCCTTAAAATTAGCAGGATTTTCTGATGATTTTTAAGGTAACCATCAGTCGATGATCGGCTGATTGTACGGCAACCAGAGTCATGTTCTGAAAAAAGGCAGAATTAAACAGGCTTCTCCTAATATTACAGCAGTTTATATGTACAACAGACCGAATTCCCTTAAAGGTCTTCTTCGACTAAGCAAACCATAAAAATCAGCCATGTTCCCAATATCACACCCGGCAATGACAAGAAGAGTTGCCATCAGTGAAATTTTTAAGGAGGCCAGACTATTTGATAAATCCTGGAATCAAACTGAAAGATCAGATGAATGGGGGATCGGAAAATCCTCCGAGAACTAGGGTTCATAGTGAATATGACATTTTATAGTTACGAGACAATATCGCTCAGCGTTGTTGAGGTATGCGCTGCCAGCGTCCTGTTTTACCGCCCTCTTTCTCCAATAATTGTACCAACTGGATGACCATGCCCCGGTCTACGGCTTTACACATATCATAAATCGTAAG
>JBAQEN010000738.1:0-1999 GCA_049286765.1 Methylococcaceae bacterium | reverse complement strand
CTTCCTTGCCGTCAACCCGGGGGCTGACATCGGTAATCGCCTGTTCAAATGCGGGCGTATTCACCGCGCAACCGTTTACCGTCACTTTAAGCGCCAGTCCGTCAACCTGAATGGCCAGGTCATCCGTGCCGATGCCGCAAAAAGGACTCGGTACCTCAGTAATTTCTGTCATTAAGCTGTCCTTTCATTAAAATGTGTAATCATCAAACATTGGACAAATGCCCGACGCCCGGGATTTTGTTCGGATATTCTAACCCGATTTCAGGTTACTGTCTCAATAAACGCCGCGGCAGCCGAATCCGATTTATGCAATAAATGCGGGGCAGTTGCCGCTTATTTCATCGGTATCCTTAGCCCGGCGCTGCAAAAAAACACTTTCTCGCAATATTGCCCCATCAGTTGGGCGGCTTTGCCCGACAAATCGATAAACTGCCGGGCTAACGGATTATCGGGAATAATCCCCAGCCCGACTTCATTAAGCACCAGCACCATCTCGCAGGGCAGCGTCATCAGGGCTTCCAGTTCCCGCAAAATTTCAGTTTCCGGAATCTGATGATAAAGCTGGTTGTTCAGCCACATCGACACGCATTCAATCAATACCGCCCCCTGACATTTTTGCAATACATCAAACAGCTTGACGGGTTCTTCAATGGTTATGAATAAATCCTGGCGGCGTTGTTGATGAATGTGGATACGCGCCTGCATCTCGTCATCAAAAAACTCGGTCGTCGCCAGATAGTAGGGCTTGCCGGTTGCCGCCTGCTCCAAAATATAGGCTTCTGCCAACCGGGATTTGCCGCTTTTTATCCCGCCTATAAACAGTGTTTTCATGACAGCAAGACTCCCGCTGCCAATAGGCCTAAAACCACCAGATTAATGCCTGTTTTCATTTGCAATGCCTGGGTTAATGCAGCTTTATCGACTGGATTGGCGGGCATACCCAGTGTCGGTTTATGCTTTATCCTGCCGTGGTAACTCGCATCGCCGCCCAATGCAACGCCCAAGGCGCCGGCCATTGCCGCAATAGGGTAGCCGGCATTGGGACTTTCCAGTTTGTTACCATCTTGCCATAAAAACTGCCAGGCGCGCTTCTTGTCTTTTGCCAATGCAACAATCAGCAACGCAGTTAGCCGTGCAGGAATGTAATTGGCTATGTCGTCCGCTATCGCCGCCGTTTTGCCGAAATAAAAATAGCGTTCGGTTTTATAGGCAATCATCGAATCCATGGTATTGATGGCTTTATACACGGCAATCCCCGGCAGGCCGAACAACAGCAGATAGAACAGCGGGGCGATAACGCCGTCGCTGAGATTTTCCGCCCAGGTTTCAAGGCCTGCTTTGTAGATTTCGGTTTCGGTCATGGCTTCGGTGTCGCGGCTTACCAGATAGCTTAACGCCTGCCTGGGCTGCTTGGCGGTCAACAGGGCGGCAACACTTTCGTGCAGCATATTCATGGCCAGTCCGGTGGAGGCGAATATCGCCAAAATGATCAACGACAACCAAGCGGGTAAAAAGCCGCACAGGTAAATCAGGGTGGCGCTGATCAATAGGGTCAATGCAATTAAGCCAACCACCAATAGCGCGCCGGGCAAAATCCGGTCGCTGTAAAAACGCCGCTCGAACGCATTAATAAAATCCCCCATCAATACCACCGGGTGTTTGCAGGGGAATTCGCCAAAAACCATATCGACAAGATACGCCAAGGCCGCCAATTCAAAAAACATCAGTCCGCCTGTAACGCTTGCAAAATGGCGGCTATATCCAGATTTTCCGCGACCATATCGGCAAAGCCCTGTATTTCGGCCTCGCGATAATGCGCATAGGCATAGCCCTGATACTGCGGGTTGATGGCTTTAAAATAACCGGTCCGGAATGCATCGTCATCAAAAATGCCATGCACATGGGTTCCTGAGAACAGGCCGCCCTGGTAATACAGCGGGTACTTGTCCATTCGGCCGCAATGGATTTCATAGCCGCTGATTTCGGCATATGAAAACAG
>JBAQEN010000737.1:0-1885 GCA_049286765.1 Methylococcaceae bacterium | reverse complement strand
ACCATGCTCAGCGGTATTGCACAAGCTGCGACATCAACCGGCGACGAGAAATTAACGGCAAGACTGCGCAGGCCTCCGACCTCGATTGACAATATGAACCCAAACAACCCTGGGCTAAAAATACTGGCTTCTATCCCTGTTCCACCTCAAATACGGGCGCACTCGATCATCGCAGTCGAGGGTGACGGCCCCAAGGAAGATGGTGATGACGGCGTGGTTGCTTACCAAAGCGCCCATATTGATGAGGTGATTTCGGAGAAGGTGGTGCGCTGGAATCACTCCTGCCAGGATCAACCCGAGGCCATTGAGGAAGTCCGGCGTATCCTGCTGGAGCACTTGACGACGCCGGATGCACCAAGTCCGAAATTAGCGGCCTCGAACTATTGAGCTTTATGCAAAGAATGGACGGGATATATATAAAGTATCTCTGTACATGACAAAAATTAAACCTTATGGGCAGGTTCAATATTATCAATTGCTTGTAAAAAAGGCAGGAAAGCAGCGCTAAATACGGCAGTTGTTTTCAGCAGGTTGTCTCGTAACCAATCCAAGCCATATTTAAAATAACTTTTTGCCAGACGCTGGTGTTTTTTGATCTTAATCGGCTTGATATTTTCATGCCGCCATTCGCCTGTGCGGTGCGCCCAGCAAAAAGCAATTACCGGAACGACCAACAAACGCTTGATACGGGCACGATCAGTCACCCGCGTTTCCTCCAGGTTGAAACCACGTCCTTTCAGGCAAGAGAACAAGGTTTCAATCTCCCAGCGCTTAGCATAAATGGCTATCGCATCAGGACAAGCTTTATCTGATGCAACTATCAATAGTTCCCCGTCCTCCAAGCGTAGGCCAGATAGGTAAACATCTATTCCAGTCATGCTTTTTGCCTCTCGAAGAGTAAGCGCCTCGCCCACTTTGAGGAATTGGAATAATTGCTTGGTTTGCACGGCGTTGCCTCGGCTATTTGGGACTTTAGCATCTTTTTTAATGCGGATGTAAAAGCCGATGTTTTCGGATTTCAACCACGTTAACCAACGTTCCCCAATAAATTCCCGATCAGCCAAGATGGCCAACAACCGCTCCTTACCAAACTGCCGGATAAACCGCTTCATTATCGCAATACGTTCACGCGTAGCCGAATTGCCCTTTTTGTCTAACAGCAGCCAATAAACAGGAATGGCCACTCCCTTGTACACCACTGCTAGCATAAGTATGTTCAGGTTTTTCTTGCCCCATTGCCAATTGGTTCGATCCATCGCCAAATAAAATGGGCTGTCAAGAAATCCAAACAGCGCCATGATAAACCAAGCCACTTTGTCGAAACTCAGAAAATGCCCATGTATGAAGCGTTGGATTCGCCGGTAACGCGATTCTTGCTGTGCATCACTGGCGAATCCTGTGGCCATTTCTACCAAATTAATAGTCCTTCGTTTTAAGCAGACCGATTAACATGCCTACAAAACAGTCCATTCTTGCTTTGTTCCAGGAAAAATGTTGGTTTAATATACCCGCTAGTTCGTTGATTTGTAGTTTACTGCTGTCCATGTTCGCCAAAACAAATGCAGTAATTATTACATTTCAATGGACTGTATCAACTTTCTCTATTTTTTGTCATGTACAGAGGAAAATATTATACTTTTTTTGCAGGCAAGCTAGGCAAATAAACATTTACCCGTTATGCGAGACATGTAGAAGTAAGCTTGTGGACCTGCTTTCTGGGTAACATTGCGGACAATTTTATACATCATCTGCGATTGACTTAAATCCGTTGTGAAGCGCATAGAAGTCAAATACCTCCGGCAAAGCCGGAGGCTTGAAAATATGAACCGCTCAAAGCGGGTTAATTTTGTGCCACCTAAAGGTAACAATGCCTTAAAATAAATCG
>JBAQEN010000736.1:0-6812 GCA_049286765.1 Methylococcaceae bacterium | reverse complement strand
CAGCGTGTGCTGCCGGAACGTTTATTGACGCAGGATTTCAAATTTAAATACCCGGATCTTTCCGGTGCATTAAATCAGGTGCTTGGCAGCACATGAATCGTTCAGAAATCAGATATGCTTTTATCCGGAATCGAATGAACTACTCCATGAATAATGCATGGTAAAACGGATTCAGTTAATGATTGAAACCAATTTATTCAGCTATTTACATAATTAGTATTTTCCAATCACTAAAAAAAATATATAATAACCGGTTGTACGGGGCATACTGCTCCTCCTTGCTTTACCTTCTTTTTAAGACAGAGGGGGAAGGCTTTAACCGAAAGGAAAAATAATGCGACATTATGAAATTGTCTTTTTAGTTCACCCTGATCAAAGTGCTCAGGTTCCAGCGATGATTGAACGTTATAAAGCAACCATCGAAGCTTCATCCGGAGCCATTCACCGTTTGGAAGACTGGGGCCGCAGGCATTTGGCTTATCCAATCAAAAAAATACATAAAGCGCATTATGTGCTAATGAATATTGAGTGTGATCAGGCAACATTGGAAGAGTTAGAAAGTGGCTTTCGTTTTAACGACGCTATTTTGCGCAGCATGACCTTGTTGCAGAAAGCGCCTGTCACCGAACCGTCTGCCATTGCCACTTCAACCGCAGAAGAAAATAAGGCGGCTGAATCCAGAGCTAAAGATGCTGCTGCCAGAGAAGCAGTAGTAGTGCCGGCAACAGGCGATATCATCGACGATATTGATTTAGATGATGTTGATGAAGATTTTGACATTGACGAAATTATTCCTGAATAACACATTTAACTTATTGGATTACGAGAATTATCATGGCACGTAACATCAGACGCAAAAAATTCTGCCGATTCAGTGCAGAAGGTGGCACACAGATTGATTATAAAGATCTGGATTTATTGAGTGATTACATTTCTGAGACTGGAAAAATTGTTCCGAGCAGAATTACAGGAACAAGCGCCAAGTACCAAAGACAGTTATGTGTAGCAATTAAACGAGCGCGTTTTGTTGCATTATTGCCGTTCTGCGACGCACATAAATAAACACAGGGGAGGGGCGTGAATTTTTTAGCGGCATATATTATGCGAGGAAGGATGCAAGCCATGATAGTGGCTTCCTCTCTTGCGTTATTGTCACTGATCATGCCCCCCGTGAGTATTGTAAGTTCAGCCTCGGTTGCTCTGGTTACTTTAAGGCTAGGCGCATTTGAAGGCTTGACAATTCTGCTTTGCTCCAGTTTGGCAGCCGGGCTATTAGGGTTTTTGGCCTTAGGCAACTACCAGTTTGCATTGCTTTATGTGATAGTGTTGTGGGTACCTGTCTGGTTGATTTCAATTGTATTGCGAGAAGGACGGTATTTATCTCTTGCTGTTGAGATTGCCGTATTGATCGGTGTATTTGGCGTTGTAGGGTTTTATCTCTATACGCCGGAACCTGCGGCGATGTGGAAAAATATTCTTTCACAAATGATTCCAGCAGATGCCCCGGTTGTGGACATTCAACGCACTATTGATATGCTTGCACATTACATGACTGGCGTCGTTGCAGCAGGTTCAGTATTCAGCTTGCTGTTTGGCTTGTTTCTGGGCCGTTGGTGGCAGGCGAATCTCTATAATCCGGGCGGTTTCAGACAAGAATTTTTGTCATTGAGTTCGCAGCCCAGATTGGCGCTTGGCAGTATTGCTGTAATGGCTGTTGCGTTGGCAACCTCAGGAGTGAGCTCCGAGATTGCATGGAATGTCACCATTTTGCTGTTTGTGCTGTTCACAGTCATTGGAACGTCTGTCTTGCATGGCTTGTTTGCCGGGATGAAATTGGGTCGCTATATGGTGCCGATGCTCTATATAACCCTGTTTTTGATACCCCATGCCATGCTGCTTGTTGCCTTGATTGGACTCAGTGACACTTGGCTGAATTTACGAAAAATAAAATCGAATTAACGCACGCCTGATGGCGTATAAATAGCCGGTTAAAAACCGAAAGGTGAGGATTTAAAGATGGAAGTCATTCTTCTTGAAAAGATAGCAAACTTGGGTAATCTGGGTGATAAGGTCACCATTAAATCAGGTTATGGCAGAAACTATCTTGTTCCACAAGGTAAAGCTGTTGCTGCAACAGCCAAAAAAATCGCCGAGTTTGAAGCGCGTCGTGCTGAACTTGAAAAAGCGGCAGCTGAAAAACTGAGCGCGGCTCAAAAACTGGGTAATGAATTGAGCAAACTTCAAGTTGTTATCACCCATAAAGCGGGTGACGAAGGCAGATTGTTTGGTTCAGTAGGCACACACAATATTGCTGAGGCTATTTCGGCGGCAGGTATTACCATCGAGAAACACCAGATTCGTTTGCCGCATGGCGCGATTCGCCAGATAGGCGAATACCCCATCGACATCAATCTACACTCTGATGTTGTCGTAACACTGTCAATTAAAGTTGCCGCTGAAGCTTGATTTGTAAAGGCGTAAGGTGAAAGCGTCAGCTTTTTGAACCTTGCGCCTTTTAACTATGCGTGCTTTTTATTCCTGCCTTTTTTACCTGTTAATTCCCTTTGTACTTTTACGCCTGATCTGGCGCAGCTTTAAAGCCCCGGCCTACCGCGACCGGTGGAGCGAACGCTTGGGTTTCTATTCGAAAAAATTTCCTCAAGGTGTTATCTGGTTTCATGCCGTCTCCGTAGGCGAGGCTGAGGCTTTGTTTCCTCTGGTCAGACAAATACAAAAACAACACCCAGATGTAAAGTTACTTATTACCACGACCACACCTACGGGATCTGCACGCGTTAAAGCAGCGATGCAGGAAACCGTTGCCCATGTCTATTTACCGTATGACATTCCCTGTGCAGTCAAGCGCTTTATGCTGTGTTTTAAGCCGAAGCTGGCGGTTATTATGGAAACCGAAATCTGGCCAAATCTTTTCGCATACTGTGGCGAAAACGATATTCCTTTATATATTATCAATGCCAGGCTATCGGAAAAATCGTCTCGCGGTTATCAAAAAATTCCTGCCTTGGTTCGTCCCGCTTTAGCTCAAGCAAGCCTTATTGCGACACAGACACAGGATAACGCAAACCGGTTTATAGCTATAGGTGCGGAACGTGAAAAAGTAAAAACATTAGGCAACATAAAGTTTGATATTGAAATCCCGCAAACAATCATTGAACAGGGCTTACAGTTAAAAGCCGGTTTATTAGGCGGCCGATTTGTATGGTTGATTGCCAGCACTCATAAAGATGAAGAAGTCATATTTCTGCGAATTTATAAAGCTTTAAAGCAGGAAATTCCTGAATTATTATTGGTCATAGCGCCAAGACACCCTGAGCGTTTTGCAGACGTAAAAAAACAGTGTGAGCAGCAACAGCTTAATGTGGTCATGCGCACGGCGGGGGAGGGGGTTAATACAGAAACCGATGTCTATCTGGCTGATACGATGGGTGAATTAAAGATGCTGTATGCAGCCTCGGATGCTGCTTTTGTCGGTGGCAGTATGGTGCCGGCGGGCGGACATAACATTCTGGAAGCGGCGGCGATTGGCACCCCGGTAATATTTGGCCCTTATATGGCTAATTTTAAAGAGATAGCTACAACTGCGTTAAACCAGCGCGTAGCGATCCAGTGTCAGAATGAAGAAGATATAGTTTATACGATTTTGGAACTGTATAAACAGCCAGCCTATAGAGAGGCATTAGCCAAAACAGGGAAGGCGTTTGTTGCTCAAAACCAGGGGGCAATTGCCAGAATCTGCGACATTCTCACTCAGACAATAATCAAAACAAAAGATCCTTCTACAACATAATATTAAAAGGTCTACGGGCTTCGTCATTTATACCCCGCCAACTCAACGTAACCCTGGCCGGAAATGGGGTTACCGTTTTTTTTGCCATTAACGCTGACCGCGCCTTCCCAATAACGATAACTGACATTGAGTTCCTGATCATTAATTAAAGGGATAACATCAATCTCAAGTTTTTGTCCGGGGACGGTCAAGTACCACCTCGAAGGATAAGTAATTTTTGAATGAGGGCTTTTCCACTTATCAAGAATTTTTATAGTGACATCCTTTACTTTAAGCGGGATTTTCGAGTTATCTGCCAGAACGACTGAGCCGGAACTGTTGCTGTCCGGTAGTCCGTCTTTGCGCCTTAATTGATAAAACATTAATTCGGTATTATCAGACAACTGCAAGGCAAACCAGTCCCATCCGCTTTGTTCATCTGACAAGGCGCTGGTACTCCATTCCCTGTCCATCCAGCTATCGCCGATGACTGGAAATTGATTGTCGGCTATGCTGATACGGCCTTCTGTCGACAATCGGGTATAGGAATAATAATAGGAAGCGTTGCCGGGCTCCGGGCTTTTCTGGCTCAAGCCCTGATCCCCTTGTAATACGTAACCCTTTGGTGATGTTAACAACAGATCAATCGCAAAATCATCGCTGTTGGCATGCAACCGGAGCGGAAAGTCAGAATCGCCCTGAGTGATTGCCGACCAGTCATAAAGCCAGACCCGATATTTTTTATTTGTCGCACCGGCAAGATCATTGCCCGCCCGGCTGAAACGTTCAGCCGTATAAAAACGGTCCTCCTTGACATCGGTCAAGGTTAAATGCGCCATATACAATTGATTGTTTCGCCAGACAGACTTTGATACCGGCGTTTCAGCCGCAAGAGCAAAGCGGAAAAATGTCAACTCATAGCCAAATTTCCGGCCTTGTGAATTTTTCAGATTACCGGTGAAGTACCACCATTCAGTACGGTATGCGTTGTGGGCGCCGTGGTCAGCCGGGAATGAGAGCTCTCGGGGTTTAAAGGCCCGGGCGAAACCTTTATCGTCCTTGGATAAAATGTTACTGAAAGAATCATCCTTTCTGGAGACTGTTGCACTGAAAAAATTATCAGCAATCAATTTGATATCAGAAGGAAGCTTGAAAGGCTGCCACCCGACCATCAACAGGAAGATGATCAACGCTATCGCGAGTAGAAGAGAAATTCGCTTAACTATCATTCTGTACGCAACGCTTCGGCAGGTTTAGTCTGCGCCATTTTCAACGCCGGGAAAATTCCGGCAAATAGTGCCGCAATAAAGGCCAAAGCCAGACCTTGATAAATAACCCATGGATCGAAATAAAACGCCATAGTCCAGCCGAATGAGCGCTGGTAAACGACAAAAATCAACATATAGGCTACGATATAACCGACCGGAATAGCGAACAGGCCTGCAACCAGCCCCATCAAACCGGTTTCACCGACAATCAGCACCGTTAACTGCCTAGGTGTTATGCCTATAGCCCGCAGAATACCCAACTGCCGAGTCCGTTCGAACTGTAAAGCCATCAACGCGCTGAAAACACCGGTAAAAGCGATAGCTGCCGACAGCCAACGCAAGGTTTCAGTAATGGTAAACGTCTGTTCAAATACCTCCATGGAGGCTTTATAAATCGCCCGATTGGATTTTACTGAGTGCTCAGCGGTCACCAATTTCCTGAGCTGATTTTCCAGTTGTTGTAAATCCGCGCCTTCCTTTGCATAAACGCCAATGCCGGAATAACCCAAATCGGCCCAAAAATGCAGATAATTTTGCCGGCTCATGGCCAGATGTCCCCGATCTCCTTTGTAATCCGCATAAATGGCTATAATTTCAAATGGCAGTTTGCCCTGGGCAGTCTTCAACAGAATTTTTTGGCCGATCCTGACCTCATGATGATAGGCATAGGGCTCAGTCACGATGACGGATTGTTGCTGCTCAAACCTGTTCCAAAGATCATCATCGACGTTATGTTTAAAGATAAAACTCTTCTTTAATTTTGCATTCAGCTCAAACACAGATACTTGAGTAAATTCATCATCAGCGATGATTTTTGTATGCAACACGCTGCTAAGCATTCGTACGCTGGGGAGTGCCGCCAGTTTTTCTTTCAAGCGATGATCTGCCAGAGCCTTATCGTCTGTTATTTCCTTACCCGGCGATGATACATAAAGGTCGGCAGGTAAACTGACTTGCAGCCATTGCGCAACCGTCTGGCGAAAACTGCCTATCATCAGGTCCATGCCTATCGTCGCCGCAACAGCAATCATCAACGCGGCTATTGCTATGCCGGTTCTACTGACTTCAGCCGAAACCATACGTGCAGGCAGGCGCCCCAAAATGCCCAACATGCGTCCGAATAAACGTTCAATCAGCTTCATAAACAACAGGGTACATACCGGTGTTAGCAAGGCAAATCCAGACAATAACAGGAAGACGCTGGACAGACCCGAACTGATACTTTTTCCGGAAAAAAACGCCAGAGCCATACCGCCCGGTATCAATACCAAACTGATTAACCCGGCTGTTTTGATCAACCGGCGGCTGCCGGATTCCAGTTGAGATCGGGTCAATACCGTCACCGGGGAGAAGCGAGTCGCTTCGAAGGCGGGAGGCAATACAGCCAGCAACGTAGCGCCGATGCCTAATAGTACGCCCTTGCCGATTTGTACAGGCGTGACCATTAAGGAAGCGGTATCAATGCGGAAATAGATGGCGTTAATGGTTTCAGAGATCAGATACAACAAGCCCTGTCCAAGCGCTATACCAAGTGCGATTCCAATTAAAGTGCCGATTATCGCCAACAAAAATGCTTCGCCGATAATCAACTTGAAAATCTGCCGCCGGGTTACACCGATTGCACGAAAACTGCCGATCAGGCGCCGCCGCTGCATAACCAGGAAGGTCATCGTGTTATAGATCAGAAACATGCCTACCAATAAGGAAAACAAACCCATTGCTTTTAAGTTGATTGAAAATGCCAGGGTCATTTCCTT
>JBAQEN010000735.1:0-2357 GCA_049286765.1 Methylococcaceae bacterium | reverse complement strand
ATAAAAAGCGGCGCGCCGCTTTTTATTGCCGGTTATGGCGAACGTTATGACTTTATGCCGTCTGATACCGGCAGTCTCTCTACGGGAATTACTTTATGGAAATAATCATTAGCGCCCTTCTAGCCTATGTACTTGCAGGTGTCTCGCAGGTAACGATAGACCTTGGCGGAAATGTAAATAGTCGTCCGATGTGGGCATGGGAGCCAACACTAGGAAAAGCAATTCTCGTTGCTATCATTTGGCCGACTCGCCCAGTCATAGATAACTACTCAACCGGCCATGCTAGGTCAATAGTGTTCGGAGTGCTTGGTTTTGTCACTAAAATGACAGTACTGACTGCCGTCATATGGGGTTCATATACCATTGCTGGGTTGGCATTTGAAAATTTTGCTTTTCAACTAATTCTCGCCGCTGTCATTGCATTTATAGGTTCACTCTTCGTGCTGCCGATAATATCACTACTCATGATACCAATAACGTTACTTCTTGCGTGGCCTCTCGATTTGCTGTTTCCAGTCAAAAGCAAGACATCAGTCAACGACATTAACTGGTGCCGCACATGCAAGCATTATCGGAAGGTAAGTGAATATGAGGACATTATGGAGGGTTATTTATGTAGTGCAAAATCAATGCCTAGAAGTGACAAGCTTCCGTGCAAGATTGTTTTGGAAACGTCGCAGGTTTGGGAGGCCTTTTACAAAATCAAACCAAAGTCGCGCGCGTTGTTTCCAAAAAATTGTCCTCACTATGAAAAGCAGACATAAGCGTTATGCATAAAGATATGAGCACAAACATACACTTGAAGAGTGAGCTTGAAATATTCGAAGCAGAGATAGGTAAAGCATCTGACTCGATATACGGTACGCTTATCGCCCACCTATATATTGAGCATCTTCTCGATAGATATTTAATAACCAAAATACCTCATGAGACAAAGCTCTTCGGGGAGCGCGGGTTTTCTTTTTCAAATAAGCTCAAACTGGCCAAAGGATTCGGAGAAATAAATCCACAGTTACTTGATTCACTATCAAAGCTCAATGAGATTAGGAATAGCTGCGCCCACGTTTTCGGGCATCAAATATCTGACAAACAGGTTAGTGACCTTGGAAGAACGCTTGGCAAGAATTACAAGAGAATCTTGGCAGAGTATCCAGAAGCAGAAGTTGGCGGGATAGCTCCGATTGTATGGAACATCTGCGGAAGGATGCTCAGTGCAACTCTTGAAGCCGAAGGGAAGAAATAATACATAACAAGAAAATGCACTCGGACGCCCAATAGCGCCGCTCCTTCGTCGCTCTGTTGTAGGTCGCCGGTGATTTGCGGCGTTATCAGTATTCAAAATAATTATTGCACCGTCTCACCGTCTGGTTTGGGTCGAAACCGGCCAGTCAATGTCAGATACAATTGAGACTGATTTTTTGGAGTCATTAAATCAAGTCTGAACTATTACACATATTTATAATCGGCCCCGCTCTTCCTGATAAGCGTTTATCAGATAGCGAATCCGCTATCATGACAAATGCTTCAACCTGGTATCTTGATACGCTGATTTACGAATCGTCAACCTGATCAGCTAATGCAGTCAACTGTCTGACTAACTCCGCTAATTGCCCGGTCGTTTCAGCACGCACTGTGGTATGAGCCACTTTGCGACCTTTTCTGGGAGCCTTGTCATAAAGATGCAAATGCGCGTGGGCAATAGCCAGCAGATCTTCAGTTGCCGGAAGTCCGCCGATGAAATTGATCATTGCGGTTTTGCCGACTGCTGTTGTGTCGCCTAAAGGCAGATCAAGTATTGCCCGCAAATGATTTTCAAATTGACTGGTTTCAGCGCCTTCAATCGTCCAGTGACCGGAATTATGCACGCGCGGCGCGAATTCATTGGCAATCAATTTTCCATCTACCTCGAATAATTCCAGCGCCAGCACACCCACATAATCCAGCGCTTCCATCAAGCGCGACACATAAACTTCGGCCTGCTGTTGCATAACATCACCGTCACAGCATTCCGAAACACGTAGTATGCCGCCGCGATGCAGATTCTCCGATAGCGGATAGAAAACTATAGCGCCTGAAACATTACGCACTGCGATGATAGACACTTCCCGATTAAACGGAATAAAGGCTTCGACGATCGCGGGCGCGCCTTCCAATAGCTCCCAGGCGGATTTTAAGTCATCAGCCGATTTCAACAAGGATTGGCCTTTGCCGTCATAGCCCAGAGTCCGGCTTTTTAAAATATCCGGCCAACCAATGATTGACATCGCCTGCTCCAGACTATCAAGGCTGTCCACCGCCGCATAAGCCGGAGTAGGAATAGCTATGTCGTGAAAGAATGTTTTTTCGAGCAAGCGATC
>JBAQEN010000734.1:0-16992 GCA_049286765.1 Methylococcaceae bacterium | reverse complement strand
GCCAATGTCCTCGAAAGATGGCTTCGTGAAGAAATGAAAAAGTCCGTTGAAGGTCAAGTATCGAGATAAAACGGGACAAAATAAATCGAGTCTAATGCTTTAATTTGCTGATACCTGCCTAAAAGATAGGACATCGGTATGTTAAATCTCTTTAAATTTTGATGGCTCATTCCATATCCAGCAGATTTTCTAATAAATAGGGATCGTCGAAATGGCGTCTGCCGGTAAAAGCGATTGCGTGCGTACCCCATTGCCGCATTGCTCCAGGACTCGCGACGCCGTATGGCCAGAGCAGAAAACGTTCGGCGCGTTCACTGGCATCGATAATGCCGTCCTCACCGAACAGGCTCCGCTTTGCACCATTAGGCAACGGTAACGAGCGCAACTGATTTAAATCATGAAACACATAGCTGCGAGTTGCTGCTTCGACAGGTTCGTCTATGAATGACACTTGTTGCAGGTAATGCGTGCGGCTTTGCAAGCGCAGCAACAGGCGGTAACTGGGCGTAACCGTTGCTATGTGCTTAGGACTTAAAACCGCTTCCGCGCCGTCTTTCGCCGGTATCGCCCGGTATCCCTGGCCGGGAAACAGCAGATAATAACAACCGCAAGCATGAATGCTGTCAAAAGCAATAGGAACACCTTCGGGATTTAGCGTCACGCGCCAGATTACACTATCCAGCGGGCCGCCGTATAAATCCAGCATGCCGGTTTTCTCACGCGCCGGCAGCCAAATTTGATAGATCAATTGCAGCAGCACATCGCCACGCCAACGGGTGTATTCATGGGCAACATAAACTGCCGGTTGCCTGATGTCAATCCGCGGTTGTCCATCACTGTCAAGACCGGCAGTGCCTATTTTATCGGTATCGTTGCGGGTATCAATTTCCCATACGGGGGCGAAATGCTCCAGCAAACGTTGGAATTGCAAGGAGGTAAGTTGCGGAATCGCCAACGGATTATCGTAAGCCGGCCTGAGCATTGCAGAAATTTGTTCAGACGTTAATAGCTCGTTGTGCGGTGGACTATAGCGGATAAGCTTACCTTGCTGCGGTAATTTTTCCAGCGGTATTTTGAAGCTGGCATTCAGTTCCCGATGCAAACGTTCGATGCCAACTTCGGCTGCATAACGTGTCAGCGGATACATGCCGGCAATCCGCTTCCAGCTTTGATAGGCATCGGTGACATGAGCCTGTTTCAGTAGCCTTTTTTTATGTCCGGAATTATATAAACTGAGCTTGTTCAGATGCTTGCCGCAATGCTCCAACGCTTGCTCAAAGGACTCGTTTCCAGGTATTTTCGAAACCAGATTCTGCCAGGTTGAGGCTGGCAGGTTTGCCATCTCAAGCTTTTTACCCGTTGCGTCGAGTTGCCGCATATGTTCCAGCCATTCAGCATAGGCATTTTGCGATGTCGCCTGGTCGCTCATCGAGGCCAGAAAGCGGTTGACTCTGAGCTGGGGAAAACCGTCGATACGCATGGTTCCGGAGTCTTTTAAATCGTATTCTTCCAGCGTGGTCTCTATGTTTTCAAGCCAACGTAGACACATTGCATCTTCGCCTGCCAGTGACGATCCGGCATACGGTCTTAAGGCCGCACAGCCTTGAATGAAGAGAACCAGGCAACAGACAATCGCAGAATACCGCATGTATTTTTCTCTTTGAGCAATGTTTAGTCCGGCAAGCAGTTTACTTCTCTATGCCGGTAACAGCTGATTATGCACGATCCTGGTGAACGGTAAAATGAAGAATTGAAAATATTGAAGATGTTCAATTTAATCTAACATTCAACTCGAACTGGCGCAATAGTTTCAAGTCATCTGGTTGTTTTAATCAGAAAGCTGTACTATCTCTAATCATCTATTTTTAGAGGAATAAACAATGTCCGATTTACATTCCCCAGCCGTTTTACATCCCGTCAGTTTAATTCCGGTCAATCCGGCTATTGAAGATTACATGCGCAGTTTGCTGAATCATACTGATCATCCGGTTCTGATTGAGATGGAAGCGTTAGCGCAGAAAAATAACTTTCCTATTGTTGGCCGTTTAGTGGGGATTTTTCTTGAAACGATGGCCAAATCAGTCAATGCTAAACGGGTGTTTGAATTTGGCAGCGGCTATGGTTATTCGGCTTATTGGTTCGCAAAAGCGGTAGGCGCAACAGGACAAGTTATTTGCAGCGAAGCCGATCTGCTTAACAAAGAGAAGGCAGAGCAATACCTTGGCTCTGCCGGTTTATGGGATAGAGTTGATTTTCGGGCGGGTATGGCTCAGGATATTTTTGCCCAAACTGACGGCCTATTTGATATCTGTTATAACGATGTCGACAAGGGCGACTATCCAGAAATCTGGCTGATGGCTAAGGACAGGGTTCGCCACGGCGGCCTTTATATTGCTGATAATGTGCTTTGGCGTGGACGGGTCGCGCTGGAACATTATGAGGATATGTTCCAGGGCTGGACGGAAGCCATTATTGAACACAATCAACTCATTTTTAATGATCCTGACTTTGATGCTTTTATCAATCCAACCCGTGATGGCGTCATCGTTGCACGTAGGAAAACAGCGTGAGGCGTTTAATCATTGGTAATCATATATTCCTGCCAAGGTATGTACTTGCAAAAGGTTTGCATGTGGTTCGGCAAGCGCACCACGAACGGAAAAAGTGAATAAATTCAACATAACCGCCGTTCGCCCTGAGCCCGTCGAAGAGCAGTTACCGGGAGTTTTGCAAGTACTGCAAGAAAACAGATTCATTAAAACACACATCAACTATGTCAAAACTCCGGGTCAGTATCGGCTATGCCAGCGATAAAGGCGTTAAAGCCGATAATGAAGATTTCTTCGGTTCATTAATTCCCGAGGGCTCGCAGCTTGTTTATAAGGGCATAGCGATTGCCATTGCTGATGGCATGAGTGGCAGCGATGCCGGAAAACAGGCCAGCCATTGTTGTGTCGTCAGTTTTTTAAATGATTATTACAGCACACCTGACTCGTGGTCAGTCAAACAGGCTGGGCAAAAGATCCTGTCTGCGACGAACTCCTGGCTCTACAGTCAGGGACAGGTTCGCTATGAATCGGCCAAAGGTATGGTCAGTACCCTCAGCATTATTGTCCTGAAATCAACTACTGCGCATATCTTCCACATCGGTGATTCCAGGATTTACCGTTTACGCAAAGGTAATTTTGAACAGCTAACCCGTGACCACCGCATCTGGGTTTCTCATGATAAAAGCTATCTTAACCGGGCGATGGGTATAGAACCGAGGCTGGAAGTCGATTACAAATCATTGCCTTTAGAAACAGGCGATCTGTTTTTGATGACAACTGACGGTGTGCATGATTTTATCGATGAAAAAAGCCTTAAAAAACTGCTACAAGGCAGCACAGATTTGACCCAGATTGCCAATACCATCTTGCAACAGGCCAGCGCGAATCACAGTGATGACAATCTCACCTGTCAAGTAATTCGCATTGATGAATTACCGTTGGCCAAGGAAGATGAAGTTATTCGCCGCCACACGGAGCTGTCTTTTCCACCTCCTTTGGAGCCAGGCATGGTGCTTGACGGCTACCGGATTGAAGCAGAATTACATGCCAGCAAACGCACGCAGATTTATCGCGCATTTGATACCAAAACAAACGCTCAGGTCATCTTAAAAACACCGTCGATCCTTTATAATGACGATACCCATTATATCGAACATTTTCTGCATGAAGAATGGGCGGGTAAACGGATTAATCATGAGCATGTACTTAAAATTCTCGGTACTGACCGGGAAAAAACCTGCATTTATTATGTCACCGAATTTTTGGGTGGACCAACACTTAGAGAATGGATGACAGCCAACCCCAAACCTGATATTAAAGCCGTCAGGAACATTGTGGGTCAACTTGCCAAAGCGCTCCGCGCTTTTCATCGCATGGAAATGTTGCATCAGGATTTAAAACCTGAAAATGTCATGTTTGACAGCAACGGCAAAGTTAAAATTATCGATTTTGGCTCGGTTAAAATCGCCGGTATAGCGGAAATAACACCGCTGGATCATGGCAACCAAGAGAATATACTCGGCACCTTGAATTACACGGCGCCTGAATATCATCTGGGGCAACGCGGCACGGTTAAATCTGATCAGTTTTCCTTAGGGGTTATCACCTATGAAATGATTAACGGCGCCCTGCCCTTCGGGCAGGATATGCCGGAAAAACCGAACAAGATAAATCTGGCAAAACTGTTCTATGTACCCAGTTTTCATTGCAACGCCATGGTGCCTATCTGGATTGACGGCGCGTTAAAAAAAGCCACCTCAATAAACCCGGAGCTTAGATATGACGATTTATCAGAGTTTCTGCATGATTTGTCCACACCCAACCCGAGGTTTTTATCGGCAGAAGAACGCATACCTTTAATAGACCGCAATCCCTTAGTATTCTGGAAAAGCCTGACGGCGCTTATGCTGTTAACAAATCTGATTTTGCTGTATTTATTGGTTAAATAATTAAGTTTCATACGACTTGATTCCATTCACGGATACCAGTCATCGGAAGAATCGTCGTCATTATACGGTTGTGATTTAACGTTATCAGGAATTTTCGGCATTTTTGCCGATCTGAGTAGAATCAATGCACTGCCTAAAACGAACAGTACTGCGACTATAAACAACACTATCCACATTTCACTACTCCTGTTTTTTGGTTTGTTTAATCTAAGTTACGATAGAATATACACTGTACAGTTCATTTATACATATCAACATCAACATGAAACAAGTCGAACTCCTTTCGCCTGCCGGAACCCTCCGAAACATGCGCTATGCCTTTGCATTCGGCGCGGATGCGGTCTACGCAGGACAACCGCGCTACAGTCTCAGAGTACGCAACAATGATTTTCTTGCCGGCAACCTTGCCACAGGCATCAATGAAGCGCACAAACAGGGCAAAAAATTTTTCCTGGCAACAAATGTAATCCCTCACAACGCTAAAGTTAAAACTTTTATGGCCGATATAGCACCGATTATCGCGATGAAACCGGACGCCTTGATTATGGCAGACCCCGGCTTAATTATGATGACCCGGGAAGCTTGGCCGGAGATGCCGATACATTTATCGGTGCAGGCCAATACCGTTAATTATGCGACAGTAAAGTTCTGGCAAAGCATCGGGATTGAACGCGTTATTTTATCGCGTGAACTGTCGCTCGATGAAATTGCCGAAATCCGCCAGCTGTGCCCGGATATGGAACTCGAAGTGTTCGTCCACGGCGCCTTGTGTATCGCATATTCAGGCCGCTGTTTGTTATCCGGCTATTTCAATCACCGCGACCCTAATCAGGGTACCTGCACCAATTCCTGCCGCTGGAAGTATGACACCCTGCCCGCTCATGAAAATGCCGAAGGCGACACTATCCTTGATGGGGAAGCACTATCGATGGCTGACATCAGTACGGCAAGTTGTGGCGGCGCGGAACGGCATCCGTTAGCGGACAATATCTATTTTCTTGAAGAAGAGGGCCGCAAAGGTGAACTGCTGCCAATCATGGAGGATGAAAACGGCACCTACATCATGAATTCAAAAGACTTGAGAGCTATCGAGCATGTCCAGCGTTTGGTCGAGATTGGCATCGACAGTCTTAAAATCGAAGGCCGCACCAAGTCGCATTATTATGTCGCCCGGACTGCACAAACCTATCGTCAGGCAATTGATGATGCGCTAGCCGGCCGTGCATTTGAGCCGAAGCTCATCGGTATTCTGGAAAACCTTGCCAACCGTGGTTACACCGATGGTTTTTATCAACGCCACCATACCCATGAACAGCAAAACTATATCAGCGGCTATTCCAAAAGTCATCAGCAGCAATTTTGCGGAGAAATCAGACATTATGATCAAGCAACCGGGCTGGCTACCATTGATGTTAAAAACAAATTTTCGGTCGGCGATAAACTGGAACTCATTCTACCTGAAGGCAATCAGGACATTGTTGTCGAACATATGGAGGGCATGTATGGACAAGCTATGCAGGAAGCATCCGGCGGCGGTTATGAGGTAAAAATACCGCTACCGGAAATTCACAGTGATAATGGACTGCTGGCGCGGTATACTGGCTGAAACAGGCCAACGGCACAAGGCGAATGGCAAAAAAAGCTGGCCACTTTGAGTATTGAAATTGACTTTATACCTTTAGTCCTTGGCCTTTTATCTTTTCGAGATTTGAATCATGACTTTTACGACTGCCAGTCTTTGCGATGTCCATTCAGGAGAGGATTACTTCCAGGTTGCCGAGCCTCTGTTCAGGTCTTATGGCGCTACCCCGGTCTTTTCCGGTCAAATCACCACACTGAAAACGTTTGAGGATAACGTTTTGGTCAGAACAGTGCTGGAAGAAAAAGTACAAAACAGGGTTTTAGTCATTGATGGCGGCGGTTCACACCGGTGCGCCCTGGTTGATCATGATCTGGCAATGATTGCCGTCGATAATGGCTGGAAAGGCATAATTATTTATGGCTGTATACGGGACTCTGCACTGATAGCCCAGCTACCGATTGGCATCCGCGCTTTGCATACTCATCCCTTGAAAAGCCATAAAAAAGACCATGGCGACCGGGACCTTTTAGTCAGTTTTGCCGGTGTCAATTTCAAAAAAAATCATTTTTTATATGCAGATATGGACGGAATTATCGTATCAGCAACAATGTTGAGTTAAAATAACCGTAAATTAACCAAGTAAAGAAGTCAAGATATGCAAATTGTACTAGCTAACCCTCGTGGATTCTGTGCCGGTGTAGACCGCGCCATCGAAATTGTTGAGCAGGCTCTCCAAACTTTTGGCGCTCCAATCTATGTTCGTCACGAGGTTGTTCATAACCGCACTGTTGTTGATGGCCTTAAAGAAAAAGGGGCTATATTTATTGAAAAATTAACTGACGTGCCCGTAGGTTCTTACCTGATCTTCAGTGCTCATGGCGTTTCCAAACAAGTTCAGCAGGAAGCTAAAGAACGCAACTTAACAGTCTTTGATGCCACCTGCCCTCTGGTGACTAAAGTTCACATACAGGTTGCCAAACATGCAAAATCAGACCGTGAAGTGATTCTTATTGGTCACGCAGGACACCCTGAAGTTGAAGGCACAATGGGCCAATATGAAAAATGTACCGATAACGGCGGCATTTATCTAGTAGAAACGCCGGAAGACGTTAAAAACCTCGTTGTTAATAATCCGGATAATCTGGCTTATGTCACGCAAACAACCTTATCAATGACCGATACCAAAATTATGGTCGATGCCTTAAGAGCGCGTTTCACTTCCATTCAGGAACAGAAAAAGGACGATATTTGTTATGCCACCCAAAACCGCCAGGATGCGGTGTTTGAACTGGCAAAATCCGCTGATATTATCCTTGTTGTGGGCTCTATCAACAGCTCTAATTCCAACCGATTACGCGAGATTGCGGAACAACTCGGAAAAAAAGCCTATCTGATTGATACAGCAAGTGATATGCAGAGAAGCTGGTTCGATGGCGTTGACGTGGTCGGGGTTACTGCCGGAGCCTCTGCACCGGAAGTATTGGTTCAGCAAGTGATTAATCAGTTAAAACAATGGGGCGGGCGATCAGCAGTTGAAATTCAAGGCATTGAAGAAAAAGTCGTGTTTTCTTTGCCTAAAGACTTACAGAAAGCAAAATATTTGAGTGCAAACTGAACTCGAAACCATTCGCCTGGATAAATGGTTATGGACTGCGCGTTTTTTTAAAACGCGCAAACTGGCTGCCGATGCTATTTCCGGCGGGAAAGTTCATGTTAACAATCAGCGTACAAAACCCGGAAAAGAAGTCAGTCCAGGTACCAAGCTTAACATCACTAAAGACACCTACCGTTGGGATGTGACCATCATCGCCCTTTCCAGTCAGCGGCGGCCGGCGAAAGAAGCGGTTTTACTCTATGAAGAAACAGCCGAAAGTCATGCAAAACGCCAACAACAAATAATACAGCAGCGTGAACAGCGCGAATTATTTGATTTCGGCGGTCAGGATCATAAACCCAATAAAAAGGAAAGACGGTTAATACACCGTTTTAAGCAGGTATAAAAAGCGATTTAATTTTCTCTTCACGACGAAGAACACGAGGTTTTTTCTTCGTTTCTTCGCAGTGATAAGGTTTATTCTTAATGAGAAGAACCCTACAGACAAGTAGGTGGTTTAGGCAATCCAGACAGCTTACAGGCATATTTCAAAGGGCCGTCAGGAAACAATTTATGCAAATACCGGCTGTTTCCTTTTTCTTCACCTAATACCTTGGCAATTGCTTTAGTAAAAACCCGTGCATTTGGCAGGTGCTTGTAAATAGTATAATAATTACGAATAAATAAAATAATTTCCCAATGTTGATCAGTCAACGAAATATTATTTAACTCAGCCAGCTGCTTTGCAACTTCTTCATTCCAGTCGGCTGAATTTACTAAAAAACCCTGATCAGTTGTTTCCAGACTGACATTTTTAACTATCAAGACCATGATTGAATCACCGGGTTTTTAACTGTCAGCCTAATCAACTCCGAATAATCAATCACTTCGATACCGTTTACCAATTCATCAGCAACAATGCCTCTGACCACAATATCATCCGCTAAAACACAAAGTCGATTTTGCTTAAGCAACTGCATCAAGGTTTCGCTCAAACTGCCTTTTTGCAGAATTCGTAGAACTGAATTTTCAAGGAACACCACATCATCTCCTGAATCAATTCGTTCCAGAATAGCTATATCAATTGGCGACTGAAAGATAAGGTGTAGCATACTAATGACTATCCGTTAATTTTAGCCCGATAATTCCGGCAATCACTAAAGTAATCGACAACAAACGGTACCAATCGACTGATTCTTTGAATAAGATTATACCCATTATTGCCACACCAACCGCCCCAATACCCGTCCAAACAGCATAAGCTGTTCCCAGCGGCAAGGTTTTTATAGCCCACATTAACAAACCAAAACTTCCAATGCCTGATAAGGCAGTGACTATGCTGGGCCAAAGTTTGGTAAAGCCCTGGTTATATTTAAGACTTAAAGCAAAGATTATCTCTACAAATCCTGCAGAAAATAAAAGCAACCATGCCATGAAGTGTCCTCCTTCTTTGTGCATTAAAATTAGATATTTTACAATAGTCTACCTGGTAACCCCGCATTCAATCTCTACTACCTAACAATGAACCCCTCATCAACGATAGCTCAACGCAATATACTGACTGTTACACAACTCAACCGGGCAACCAGTCAATTACTCAGCGAGCATTTCCTGAGTGTGTTGGTTGAAGGTGAAATATCTAACTTAAGCATGCCTTCTTCAGGTCATCTATATTTTTCTCTGAAAGACGCTAATGCCCAGGTACGCTGTGCAATGTTCCGGACTCAGCAACGTAGACTGGTATTTAAACCGGAAAACGGCAAACAGGTGGTCGTTAAAGCGCAAGTTAGTCTGTACGAACCCAGAGGTGATTTCCAGCTTATTGTCGAGCATATTGAAGAAGCCGGTTATGGTGCTCTACAAAGAGCATTTGATGCGTTAAAGTTAAAACTAGCAGAAGAAGGCCTGTTCGATACCGCAAACAAACAACGCCTCCCTGCCCTGCCCAAAAAGATAGGCGTAATAGCTTCACCCTCAGGGGCCGCCATCCGGGATATTCTAACGGTATTAAAAAGACGTTTTGCCGCTGTACCCGTTATTATTTATCCGGTTGCTGTTCAGGGAGAAAATGCCAAATATGAAATTGTAAAAGCGATAGCTACAGCCAACATACAAAAGCAATGTGACGTTATTATTTTGGGACGGGGCGGCGGATCACTGGAAGATCTCTGGGCATTTAATGAGGAAATGGTTGCCAGAGCTATTTTCGCCAGCGCAATCCCGATAATTTCAGGGGTTGGTCACGAAACAGATGTGACCATCGCGGATTTTGTCGCCGATTTACGCGCAGCTACGCCCTCGGCAGCGGCAGAACACGCCACACCGGATCAACAGGAATGGTTATCGCGATTCGTTCATTTGGAAGCACGATTGCAAGAATTGCTGCTGCGCAAGTTAAGCCAAAAACAGCAGTCATTGGCCTGGTTAACTAAACTTTTGCAACAGCAACACCCCGGCCAGAAACTGGCAAGAAATGCGCAGCGTATGGATGAACTTGAATTAAGACTCAATCAGGCTATCCAGATAAGACTCCGCCACAATAAAGGTCTTGTTGAAGCAATAACAGCTAAATTATGGCAACACAATCCAGCCGTAACGATAAATAATTATAAACAAAAACATAGGTATTTAAGCGAGCGCCTGATTACGGTAACCCATCACAAACTGGAATGGCTCAATCAAAAATTATTAAATTACAGCCAGACATTGCACGCCGTCAGTCCCTTAGCAACGCTAAACCGGGGATATGCGCTGGTCATTCACCAACCATCCGGGCAAATCATCCGATCCACAGAACAGCTAAAGCCAGGTGATAGTGTTGAAACACGTCTCGCCCAAGGTCGCTTTACCAGTCAAGTTAAAGATATTGAATAGGGTAACAAGCTATAAAATCACGAAGTACACAAAGATCACAAAGAAAAACATCTAACTTCGTGCTCTTAGTTGTGAGAAAAAAATGTTAAAAAACTATTGATCGGTTAATTAATTGATTGATTTGATAAATGGCCATTGCTGTCTCACCTTATAATTAACACCGCCCGGCTCACTGCACGATTCAACCATGCAAAATGAATCGGCGTGCCAAACAATCGGCTCAAAGTTTATGTCCGGCAAATACCGGGCATGTCTGGCCAGCGTTATATGTGGCTGATAAGGTCTTGTATCAGTTTGTATGCCGCAATTTGCAACTTCCGTAGTCAATGCGGCTACCAACTTATCCAATTCATCCACTGATTGCGTACAGGTAAGACATAATACCTTGGGTCTACTCCAATAACTTAACTGGTCAAAGGTCAAGACGAATGGTTTGGCTGAAATGTCAGTGACGCTGTGTTTAATTAATAATTCAGAAGCTAAATCAACATTACCCAAAAATACCAGCGTTACATGGCTGTTTTGCGGCTGCACCGGCGTGAATCCTTTAGCCTGAATAGATAGATTTAATCGCATCAGTTCCAGCCTGGTTTGATTGTCAGGCCATAATGCAAAAAATAATCTTGAAGAATTTGTCACTATTTAACCTTGAATAATAAGATTCGGTGAGACTCAAGTATCAATTCATGTATTGAAAATGCGATAAATAGCATCTCTATTTTCGCCAAAATTCCGGCACAAATAAAATAACGATGGAGAATATTTGCACACGGCCCAAAAGCATCGCAAAGGTGCATACAGCTTTTTGAAAATCGCTTAGACTGGCGTAATTAGTCGCAGGACCCACTTCATTCAATCCAGGACCGGCATTATTAAAGCAAGCGATGATTGCTGATAAGGCGCTGATAAAGTCCAGTCCGCTCAACAGCAACGTAAACACCAAAATAACGATACAGATGAAATACAGGAAAATGAATCCCGTCACCGAAGTGATAATATTATTACTGACTATCATGTCACCGATTTTCATGGGTTTGACGGCAAAAGGATGGATGAATTTAAACATCTCCAGGCGCGCCTGCTTTATCAGAATGATAGTTCGAATCATACGAACACCACCGCCGGTAGAGCCGGAAGAGGCGGAAAGACAACTCAGGAACAGCATCCACATCGGCACGAAAATAGGCCACTGATTGAAATCCTGGTTGGCAAAGCCGCAGTCAGTGGCAATAGTGACTAAATTAAACGTAGCATAGCGCAAGGCGGTAAAAAAATCGGGATAAGTACCTGCGTTCCACAAGACCAATGCTGCCAACACACAACTGCCCAAAACCAGCGTGAGAAAAGCTCTGGCCTCTCTATCATCAATATAAGGCTTGAATGAGTGCTTTCGTAGTGCTATGAAATGGGTAGCGAAATTAATGGCCGCCAACAATTGAAAGATTGTCAGTACCATCTCGATGGATAGTGAATCGAAAAATCCGACACTGCTATCGTGCGTAGAAAATCCGCCCAGACTCATTGCAGCGAACGCATGGCAGATTGCATCGAACCAATTCATCCCGGCCAGACGTAAAGCAATGACGCAAGCTAAAGAAATACCGGCATAAACCAGCCATAAGGCTTTCGCGGTTTGTGCAATGCGTGGCGGCAAATCGGACTCCTTAACGGTTCCTGGCGATTCCGCCTTGTACAACTGCATACCGCCGATGCCCAGGATAGGCAAAATGGCTACCGCAAAAATAATGATGCCCATTCCTGCTATCCAACACAATTCATGCCGCCAGAGGTTAATCGACATCGGTAAATGGTCAATGCCACTAAATATAGTTGCGCCCGTCGTCGTGAGACCTGAAACCGTCTCAAAATAAGCATCATTAAAGCTGAGTTCCGGCATATAGATCATCAGCGGTATCGTACAAAACACCGGAGTTAATGACCAGGTAATCGCTACCAACAAAAAACCCGCTTGCCGCGATAACTTTTTGGGAGTCCGCAACGTTGGAAAAAACATCAATGCGCCTAACAAAAAGGTAATCCAGGTGCCTTCGAAAAAAGCCGTAGTTGCGCCGTCTTCGGCTATTTTTGAGGTAATAAGGCAAGTGGACATCAGCCCACTAAAGCCCATCGTGACCAGGCCGAAGATATGGATAATAGTAAGAATGACGTTCATGGAATCAGGTTCAAGACGCAAGATTTAAGGTTGATGATGCGGGTTCGCGTTGAACCTTGCAGCTGACTTTCTCAAATACGGTGAAAGGTTTGTTCGATGTTGGTAACCAGTTTTTTATCCATCGCGAACATCACGACATGATCGCCTTCCATAAAAATGCTATCGTGGTGGATAGAAATAACTTCCTGATTGCGAATCAAAGCGCCCATCACAATACCGGCTGGAAAATTGATTGTATCCACCCGGCGGCCAACGACGGAATCTTCATCATTACCAAGATGTGCAATGGCTTCAATTGCCTCAGCGGTACCTCCGCAAAGAGACGTGACTTGCTCTACGTCACCGCGGCGTACATGCTTTAAAATACTGCCCAGCGTTTCCTGATTTGGCAGCACGGTGACATCAATACCGGTACCAGGCAACAATTTAGTGTACGACTTGTGATTAAGCAGACAGATTGTTTTGCGCGCCCCCAGGCTTTTTGCCAAGGAAGCGGAGATAATGTTGACACCATCGTTGTCGGTAATCGCACAAAACAAATCCGCGCTCTCAATGGACTCATCGAGTAACAGCGCTTCATCGGCACAATCACCCAAAAGCACCACGGTATTATGGAGATCATTGGCGATTTTTTTTGCGCGTAACGGGTCTCTTTCAATGACTTTTACCTGATGGTTATCTTCCAATGCAAGCGCCAGGCGTTTACCGACATGTCCGCCGCCGGCAATGATAATACGCTTTAACGGGGCTTCTAATTTGTTCAGCTCTTTCAATACCCTGCGGACTTCTTTGCGGGGTGCTACAAAAAAAACTTCATCACCGGTTTCGATACTTGCATCTCCGCTTACGCATAGGGGTTTACCCTGCCTGAAAATAGCCACCACGCGAGTTTTGCCACCGGACAAACGTGCTTTCAGTGTTTTGATTTTTTTACCTGTTAAAAAACCGTCACCTACTACTTTAACGGAAAACAGTCGCACCAGACCGCCTGCGAAATCGGAAATATGCAAAACCCCCGGAAACTCAATTAAATTACGGATAGACTCCATGACAATTTGTTCCGGGCTGATAACAATATCGACTGGAATGCCATTCGGACCAAATAATTTTGGATTTTTCAGATAATCGATGGCTCGCACGCGTGCAATCGTTTTTGGACGTGTATACAATGCATTAATGATAGTGCATGCCAACATATTGGTCTCATCGCGGTCGGTTACCGCTATCACCATATCAGTGTTATCTACTCCAGCCTGCTCCAAAACACTGGGATGTGCGGCATTACCGGTGACGGTGGCAATATCAAAACGCTCTTTTAAAGCATCAAGAAGCTCCTGCTTGAAATCGATAACAACAATATCGTTCTCTTCACTAGCAAAAGCCTCAGCAACTGCCGAACCGGTAACACCGGCTCCAAGAATAAGTATTTTCATTAACAATATACCGAATTAAACAGAAATTACATCCGTCACAACGTTGACACGAAACCGGATATTGTACCTGAATAATTAATATTACACACTTTGGTAATAGGCAAGCTAAATTTGGTCATAAATATCCTTTTTAAAATCATGAACTAATAATCCTCTAGGTAAGGTTTATCGATAATTGAATGCGTCATAGCAATAGTTCCTTCGTACCATGGCGTAATTCAATAGATTTACTGGAAAAACAAAGCGCAGTTTAAAAACAACTGCCATAATCCAGTAGCAGTTCTTCACACCCAAAAAAAATGCGCGCATAGTCTATGCGAATCAATAACTTCAAGCCGTACTCGAAAAATACACCCAGCGTCATTAAGCGAGTGCATGCCGCCCAAACGCGTAAATTGGTGTTTACTGAACATCGCCAAACAGACGTTGACCACCAAACAATCGGCAGTAATAACATTAAGTGCACATCATCCCAACTGGAAACCGTAAAAATTCCTGCTTTTGCCAAAGTATCCGCCAGATACAAGCAGACGTTTAAAATCAGAAAAAATGGCCAGAACACCCAATTCAGTGCAACACTGCCACTCCAAGCAGCAAATAGATAATTATCTAAAGGGCGCTTCTGCAAATTATCTGCACACAGCGGCGAAGTTATAAACAGAGCAGCAAACAGTGCGATAAAGATAATTAGTAACTCTAGCGGACTTGCTAAACCGATATCGGTAAAAAATAATGGTAACGAATAGATGAACATGTGAGACTTTTTATTGAAAAACGTAACTGATCAGACTACCAGTTTGTTAGTAGATGCAAGGTACCGATTAGTGGATTAACCAGGCCAGCAGAAAGTTGAGCAAATTTCTCAAGACTTGATTCAATAGGATTATCAAGATCAGACTGACAAACGTAGTTGCCATTCAGCGATTTTTATTTTTAAATCATCAATATTGATCGTGGTAAGCTGGCGTTGTTTTAATAAGCGCTTGCCAGCCACCCAAACATCAGTGACTTGCTGCCGGCTGGCGGCATACACGATTTGCGAAACAGGACAATATAACGGTTGTGTCTCCAGATGCGCTAAATCAACGGCAATCACATCGGCGGCTTTGCCAATACTGAGAGACCCGCAACGGGTATCAAGACCCAGAGCTTTGGCGCCATTAATGGTAGCCATGCGTAATGCCATCATGGCCGGAACAGCGCTGGCATCACCGGCAACGGCTTTGCCCAGCAGCGCCGCTGTGCGCATTTCTCCGAACATATCCAGATCATTATTACTCGCTGCGCCATCTGTACCCAATGCAACATTGATACCCGCCGCCAGACACTTGGCAACAGGACAAAAGCCGCTGGCCAGTTTTAGGTTGGATTCGGGGCAATGCACAATATGAGCGCCCGACTCGGCAAACAGGCTGATTTCATCATCGCTTAACTGGGTCATGTGTACGGCTATCAATAACGGATTAAGCAGACCCAGTTTATGCAGTCGTTGCAAGGGCCGTTGTCCGGTTTGAGCTTGCGCCTGCTCGACTTCGTGCAATGTTTCATGAACATGGATATGTATTGGCAATTCCAGTTCATCAGCCAGAGTTCTGATTTTTTGCAACGATTCATCTGACACTGTATAGGGGGCGTGGGGCGCAAAAGCCGTAGAACACAGGTCTGAATGACGTAATTGATCATGCAGGGCCAAACCTTTTTCAATGTATTCAGCACTGTTTTGAGCCCAAACCGACGGAAAATCAATAACAATCAAACCAACACTAGAGCGGATACCATGCAATAAAGCCTGTTGACTGATGATATCGGGAAAAAAGTACATGTCATTGAAGCAGGTCGTCCCGCCCCGAATCATCTCGGCAATCGCCAGGTCCGTGCCGTCTTTGACAAACGCCTCACCCATCCATTTTTGTTCCAGCGGCCAGATATGATTTTGCAGCCAGTCCATCAGTGGTAAATCATCGGCAATACCTCGCATTAAAGTCATCGCGGCATGTGTATGGCAGTTGATTAAACCGGGCAACAACGCATGATTTTCCAGCGTCTCGGTGCTTTTACCGTGATATTTTTGTCTGGCAACGTTTGTAGGCAGTAAATCAATAATTCTGCCATCGTCAATTGCCAGTGAATAGTGTTCATAGGTTACGGATTCCGGTTCAACAGGTATAATCCAGCGGGCATGAATGAGAGTATCGACTATCATGAGTTGTTCCTGTTTTGTAGTAAGGCGGCTTCTGCCGCTCAATAGGGCTTAATTAACGATATTAATGCCAAGTGCTGGAATTATAACTTTTTACCTTTGATTTTTAATAAAAAATGACGAGACAAAATAAATTGAAAGTGCAAGCCCTGCAATGGACAGGCACTACTTTAAAAGTGCTGGATCAGCGGCAATTGCCGGAAACCATTGTTTATGATGACTATACCGATGCGGCTGGCGTTACCGAAGCCATCGCCAGCATGCGTGTGCGTGGCGCACCTGCTATCGGCATCGCAGCAGCTTACGGCGTCGCGCTTTCTGTCATCCGGCACACTACAGAAGACCCTGTACATTGGCGGCAAAAAGTGGCGGCTGATATTGAAATGCTGGCAACCTCCAGACCCACAGCAGTCAATCTGTTTTGGGCGTTGGAACAAATGAAAGCCGTATTGAATCGGGTGCAGTCAGATCCGCTAGCCGCAATTTTAGCGTGTGCTGAAAAAATTCATGCTGATGATATTGCCGCCAATTATAAAATGGGCGAACTGGGCGCTGATATTTTAGCAAGCGCCAAAGGCGTAATGACCCACTGCAATACCGGCACCCTAGCCACAGGCGGTTATGGTACGGCGCTCGGC
>JBAQEN010000733.1:0-3011 GCA_049286765.1 Methylococcaceae bacterium | reverse complement strand
TACCTGTGCTCTTACCGTATCCAGATGGTTTTTAAACCGGTTCCAGTCGGGATAACCCAGAGAATAGGCGAGTATCTGCTGCACAGATGCGTCAGTCGGCAAATCATGCGTTTGCCGGTCCTGATATTGTTGGATATGATTTTCGACTCTGCGCAGAAAACAGTATGATTGTTTTAACTGTTCAGCATCGTTTGGGGACAGTAATTCCAGTTCGCCAAGAATCCGTAATACATCCAGGATACCGCGTGTTTGTAAAACCTTTTCATTGCCGCCGCGTATCAGCTGGAAGGCTTGACCGATAAATTCAATTTCCCGTATTCCGCCGGGGCCGAGCTTGATATTTTCCATGCGGTCTTTACGTCTTAACTCCTGGGTAATCTGTGCTTTTAATGAGCGGAGTTCTTCAAAAGCACCATAATCCAGATAACGCCGATAGACAAAAGATTTCAGCATCGCCATGAGTTGTGCGCCGGTTTTAAAGTCACCCGCGACCTGACGCGCTTTAATCATTGCATAACGCTCCCATTCCCGTGCCTGAGTCTGATAATAGTTTTCCATGCCATCAAAGGTCATGATGATGGGACCGCTATCACCAAAAGGCCTTAACCTTATATCAGTACGAAACACAAAACCATCAACGGTAATTTCATCCAGCACTTTCACCAGACTTTGACAGAGGCGCGTAAAAAACTCGCTATAGCTTGTTTCTTTTCTATCCGGTAATACGCCGTTTTCTGCGTAAGCAAAAATCAGGTCTATATCGGAAGAATAATTCAATTCATAGGCGCCTAGCTTGCCCATCCCCAATACGGCAATTTGCTGGGGACTGCCATCGGATAGTAAGGGTGTACCGCGTTTTTCACACGCTTGCTTGTAGAGAAAAGACAGCGTGTATTGAATACAGGCATCAGCCAGCCAGGACAAATCCGACAATGTTTCGGTTACCGGCGCCCATCCTGCTAGATCGCGCCAGGCAATCCTGATCATTTCCCGCCGCCGGAAACGACGCAGTTCCTGCATTAACCCGGCTTCGCTTTCAATCTGCATGCGTGCCAATTTGCCGGTATAACTATGCTCATTATAAAGCGCCGATAAATCGCCAGTTGTGACCAAATCAACCAGAGTTTCAGGCCGCCGCATACAGCTTTCAGCAATAAACAAACTGGAGCACCAGACTTTTACTATTGATGCATTAAACTCAGGTGTCGGATGAAATTCGAGTGCTAGATCGGTAAGTTGTTGATACCATCGATCCAGGGAAGCGGCCACAATGCTGCGTAATTGATCGGGGAGTTTGTCAAATTCGGGTTCGAGATTATTGAAAAAAGACATGGGCGGCAAGCTGATAGAAAAAATCATAATACCCAAAATATGAGCAATATAGAAGTTATTGCCTCTAAAAATAGGCTATGATTATGGCCCGGCAAGGCTCTCCTGAGCGTAGCCGAAGGATTTGCTGGGCGTAAGCAGTTGAGGATATTAAAACAATCCAAGACTGGACTGTCGAAATACAGTATTTTTAAGTGCTTGTAGGGTATAAATATATGTTGACCATCATACAAATTCCCGCATTGACCGATAATTACATTTATCTCATTCATGAACCTGTATCGGGTGAAACCGCTGTTGTAGACCCTGCTCTTGCACAACCGGTGCTGGATATTCTGGAAAAAAAGGGCTGGCGGCTTGCCTGCATTCTGAATACCCACCATCATTGGGATCATGTTGGCGGTAATCTGGAACTGAAACAAAAAACCAGCTGCAAGGTTATTGCTCCACAATCAGATAGTGATCGAATTCCCGGCATTGATCGGGGTGTCGCTGAAGGCGATGTCATTACGCTAGGCGCTTGTCCAGCCAGAGTCATTGCAACGCCAGGTCATACCAGCGGGCATATTGTTTATCATTTTGCTGAAGATAATGTCCTGTTTTGCGGGGACACCCTATTTGCGATGGGCTGCGGCCGCCTGTTTGAAGGAACTGCTGAACAGATGTGGAATTCGCTGCAAAAATTAAAAGTTTTACCTGCATCAACCCGGATTTATTGTACTCATGAATACACACAAACCAATGGCAGATTTGCTTTAAGCGTTGAACCAGATAACCGGCAATTGCAACAAAGAATGGAGATTGTCGATCAGCTGAGAGAAAAGCACTTGCCGACAGTGCCATCAACGATAGAGCAGGAACTGGCGACTAATCCTTTTTTTAGGGAGAATAGTCCCGCATTGCAAGCCGCCATAAATATGAAGTATAAAGCTCCGATAGAGGTTTTTGCAGAAATCAGGCGCTTAAAAGATAAGTTTTAAAGGCTCGGAAAGTTATTCCTGAGCTATATTAGTTTAAAGTTGGTGCGCTCAGATATTTTGCTGCATCAAGATGTTTTAAAACCTCTCTCCTGCATTAAGTTTCAACGGCCCATGCACTTATCATAAGTAAGCGCAAATGTAAGTCCTTCAAATCGTATATATGAACTTTCCAGACGGCTGCTAAGAGATATTTGATCACCCTTTCAAAAGTAACGCCGGTGAATGTTCTGGTTTTGAGTCACCGTAAAATTACGGCTATGGCACAAGTCGCATTTGAAATGTCTGAGTTTAATCTTTATTACAATGTTTCTAATCAAATAATATTTGACAGTAGTTGTCTGATAAAAGATAATGGTCAGCTTACCCGATATAGGAGGGGTTCCCGAGCGGCCAAAGGGATCAGACTGTAAATCTGCCGGCTCTGCCTTCGGAGGTTCGAATCCTCCCCCCTCCACCATCATGAATAAAATTAATCTGCGGGTGTAGTTCAATGGTAGAACTCCAGCCTTCCAAGCTGATCACGTGGGTTCGATTCCCATCACCCGCTCCCTATTCTGAGAATAAGCTCATATAGCTCAGTAGGTAGAGCACTTCCTTGGTAAGGAAGAGGTCACCGGTTCAAATCCGGTTATGAGCTCCAATGTATTGTGATTGTTATTAGGTGTGATCCATGGCCAAAGAAAAATTTTCACGCAGCAAGCC
>JBAQEN010000732.1:0-2174 GCA_049286765.1 Methylococcaceae bacterium | reverse complement strand
TGAAGCACAGGTAGAGGATAATCGTATTGAATTGCCCCGTGCGCCGATTGTTACCATTATGGGTCATGTCGATCACGGCAAGACTTCGTTGCTGGATTATATCCGCAAAACGCGAGTTGCAGCCGGTGAAGCGGGTGGTATTACTCAACATATCGGCGCTTATCAGGTAAAAACCGATCATGGTTCAGTAACCTTTTTAGATACACCCGGCCATGCTGCATTTACTGCTATGCGAGCCAGAGGCGCTGATGTCACTGACGTGGTAATTGTTGTTGTTGCTGCTGATGATGGCGTGATGCCGCAAACCAAAGAAGCCGTTGAGCATGCGAGAGCAGCCAATGTGCCGATTATCGTGGCGATAAATAAAATCGATAAACCCGATGCCAATCCTGAAAAAGTGATGCAAGAGCTGTCGGTCATTAATGTTTTGGCGGAAGAATGGGGCGGCGATGTGCAGTTTCTGAAGATTTCGGCTAAAACCGGTGCAGGTATTGATGATTTAATCGAGGCATTAATTGTACAGACTGAAATTCTGGAATTAAAAGCCCCTGTCGAGGGTCCGGCATCGGGTATTGTGATTGAATCAAGATTGGATAAGGGTCGAGGTGCTGTTGCAACGGTGCTGATTCAGAAAGGTACCTTGGAAAACGGCCAAATGGTATTGTGCGGTCAAGAATATGGCCGTGTCCGGGCGATGTTTAACGAGAATGGAAAAGCCATTAAAGAGGCGGGTCCTTGTGCGCCGGTTGAAATTCTGGGTCTGTCCGGTACTCCGAATGCAGGTGATGAATTTCTTGTGGTACAAAACGAACGTATCGCTAAAGAATTGGCCAAACACCGTGAAGATCGCAAAAAATTTACCAAGCATGCTGCGCAACAGGCCTCTAAATTGGATGAAGTATTTTCCAGGATGGCTACGGGTGAAATTGCCAGTGTGAATCTGGTTATCAAAACCGATGTACAAGGCAGTCTGGAAGCTTTGCGCGGGTCACTGATTGCATTATCCAATGAAGAAGTAGAAGTTAAGGTTGTTTTTGGTGGCGTTGGCGGTATCAATGAAGGCGATGCCAATCTGGCGTTGGCTTCAGGCGCTATCCTTATGGGTTTTAATGTTCGCGCGGATGCGACGGCCAGAAAGCTGATTGAAGAAAAAGGCATCGATCTGCATTATTACAGTGTCATCTATGATGCGATCGATGAAGTCAAGAAAGCCATCAGCGGCATGTTGGCTCCTGAAATTAAAGAACAGATTGTAGGGCTCGCTGAAGTGCGCGATGTATTCCGTTCGCCAAAATACGGCGCGATTGCTGGCTGTATGGTCATTGATGGCTATGTGAAACGAAACCTGCCGATACGTGTGCTGCGTGAAAACGTCGTCATTTTTGAAGGGCAACTGGAATCATTGCGTCGCTTTAAAGATGATGTGGCCGAAGTAAAAATGGGTATGGAATGTGGCATCGGCGTGAAAAATTACAATGATGTCAAGCCCGGTGACCAGATCGAAGTGTTTGAACGCATAGAAATCAAGCGGGAATTGTAAGCTTATGGCAAGAGAATTCGGTCGTAATGCCCGCGTTTCATCGCAGATGCAGAAAGAGCTTTCTTTAATCCTGCAGCGGGATATTGATGATTCCAGGCTCGGGTTTATTACCATCAATGAAGTCGCCGTCACTAAAGACCTTGCTGTTGCAAAAGTGTATGTCACTGTGTTGAATGTTGATGAGCAGGGCAAACGCGCCAATGTTAAATTGTTAAATGAATTGGCTCCGGTGATTCGACATCAATTGGCAAAAAGGATGCGGCTGCGGCATATTTCCGAACTGCGTTTTTATTACGATGATTCATTTGATACCGGTATGCGAGTGGCAGAGTTATTAAGCGGCATCGATAAGCCCTTCGACTCCGCTCAGGACAAGCCCATCGACTTCGCTCAGGACAAGCCCTTCGACTCCGCTCAGGACAGGCATGATTTGGATGAGACCGATACATGAGCAAACGCAAATCCGGGCGCGATGTGCATGGCATAGTGCTGTTGGATAAGCGTCTGGGCGTGTCTTCAAACAAGGCCTTGCAGGAAGTAAGGCGTTTGTTTAACGCCAATAAAGCCGGGCATACCGGTAGTCTGGATCCGTTGGCAACGGGTTTGCTGCCGCTTTGTTTTGGCGAGGCCACCA
>JBAQEN010000731.1:0-3064 GCA_049286765.1 Methylococcaceae bacterium | reverse complement strand
TAGTAGAACTTTTTCAGTTTGCCCAGGCGGAAAAAGGTTACGAGCTGGTTAGCTGTCAACCCTTGCTTGCGAGAGCCGGAGCGCGCTTTTTTAGGTAACTGTTTTATTTTGCTAAAGAGTTCCGGCTGTTCATCCCTGATGTTACGCATGATTTCGAGATATTTCAGTTCCGAGTCAACTTCCTGATCTTCGCCGGTATAAGCTTTTTTATTGTTCAGTGTGTCAAACAGTTCCTGACTGCCGATCACTTCTCCGTCTGACAGATATTTGGCATCTTCTCCCAGGATGTCATGAAACATCTGAATTTTGTTGGTGATATTGATTTCCAGACCAAGATGCATATCTGCTTGTGTGGTAGGGAAAAAATTGAAAATAAAAATGTTAGGGTGGGTTGTACCCAGACGATTGATCCGGCCTGCGCGTTGCAGAACTCGGGTCGGATTCCAGGGCAGATCATAGTTGATCAGAATATTCGCACGGTGCAAATTAATGCCCTCAGCCAGTATATCCGTGGTTATAAGAATACGGAGATCGTTCTGCTGGTTTTTATTATTCGGATCAAAATTTGCCTTGATCAAGTCTCTGGCCGTTGCAGGCGCACAATTTATGTTGTTCCCTTGTTTTTGATATTGACCTCCCTGACTGCTAAAAGAAATGACCTGTTCAGCAAACTCTGACTGTAGTTTTTTGCAAAGATAGTCTCCCGTTTCCCTGGATTCGGTGAAGATGATCAGTTTTTTATTTTTAAGGAGGGTGTGGGACTTCAGGTCTTTCACCAATTGGTCGAGCTTTGGATCTTCCTCAATATCCCGCCAAAGCTCATCAATCTTTCTGAGTACTTTCAGATCATGTTTCAGATCGTCAAGAAAGTTATCCTTGAAGTCTCTGGCATCATATTTTTGAGCTTTTTCTTCTTCGACGTATTGTTCCAGCTTTTCTATATCGTCATTGTCCAGCAGATCATAGACATTAACTTTTTTGCTGATATAAACAGTACCGTCTTCATACATGCTGATGAACTTTTCATAGGATGTTACAAAACGACTGACACTTTTTTTGAACGCATAAAAGCTGCTTTCCAGGCGTTTAATCAGAATCCCTTTCATAAAGCCGCCAACATTTCGTTGCTGCTGCTTTTCAAATTCTGTCAGGCCTTTGCTGCCTACATAATAGAGCAAGGGAATATAGCGGGCGTAACGAAAATCCTGAAACAGGTGAATAGTTTCAATAAAAACATCTTCTATTCGTCCCTCGAATTGATAGATAATTTTTTGCGGGTTCTGCATTTCGGGGAAAACCATTCCCTTCAATTCTGTGTCATTTTTGAAATAGGTCGTTACATCGGTACGGGTTCTGCGCACCATGACATGTTTGAGTATTTTTTCACGAATTTCACTGGATACCTCTTTGATGGTTTGCCGGTATTCCGGGTCCTTCTTGTCAAGTTGCTTAATGCGTTTATTTAACCGGCTAAAAAATTTTTCCAGATTTGGAATGCCGGGAATAGTCGAGTTCTTGGGCATCTGGAATAATTTGAGCTGAGCAAAAATGTCGTCAATCGTATTGTTCAATGGGGTGGCCGTAACCAGGATAACTTTTTTTCCTCGGCATATATCCAGCAGGTCGGCATAGGCTTGGGTGTTTTCATTCCGGAAGCGGTGAGCTTCATCGACCACGATATATTCAAAGCGATCCAGCCCGCCACGGATAATATGATCAAGCTTTCCCAGTGATTCTACTTTTGCAGGTACACGGAAATCCTGTAGGCTTTCTTCCCAGTAATCTTTTAGCAGGGGTGGACAAATGACCAGAATTCCCGCCCTGATTTGTTGCAGAAGTTGCGCGGTTATGAATGTTTTCCCCAATCCGACCACATCAGCAAGAAAAACACCGTTGTATTCATCCAATTTTTTCAGAGCCTGAATGACTGCCTGTTCCTGATATTGAAGCCTCATAAAGCCTTCCGGTAAAAAGGTCTCAATCCGGGTTTTCAGATTAATATCCTCTTGCAGGTATTCGTAAATCAATTTTAAATAGAGCTCATAAGGCGTAATGCTGTCATTAAGCCAGGTTTTATTTTGAACCGTATCAACAAATTCTTTGGAAATATCGACTGAATCTTTCCAAAGCTCTTCAAATTGCTCAAGTGCAAATTCAACATCGCGTTTTTGCCGCAGTTCAACATTAAACTCACGGTTTGCAACCAGCCCGGAATATGAAAAATTGCTGGAACCCGTGATAACAAAGCCATAATCCCTGTCTTTGGGATGAAAACGGCCTATATAAACTTTGGCGTGGATGTTTCTGGATGGATAGGCTCGAATTTCCAATTTTTTGCCGTTGCCACCTTTTTGCTTATCTTGTAATTCATCAGGGCAATCGGTTTGCAAAAACTCAATAAATTTTTTAACGCCTATTTCAAGATGTTGGTCATTTTCTTTTGATTTTTCAATTTCATCGATCAAGCCATCTTGATAATTTTTTTTAGCTTCACTATGGGAATCAAAATCGATAACGGTTTGGGCGTGATAAATATTAATCGTTTGGTAAGAATTTTCATCAATCCCAAGCCCGACTAAAATTCTTGTTTTTTCGATGGGTTCAATAGAAGAATAGAGCTGATAGAAGCCACTAGACCGAAAATAACCAACTAAAACATCGAATAATTGTGTGTCTGTTAAGGTGGTTTTAAACCTGTCCAACAGATTTCGCCCTTCTTTATTGGTAAAGAATGTTAAATCTGTATTTTTTTGAGTCATGGAAAAGAGTATCGGTTAATGACGAATAATATACATAATAATTAAGCCCGACTGGGATCAATATATATGAATGATTTCTGAACTTATGTAATCTTGATGCAAGTTTGGTTTAGAAGTAAGTGCTTTTTTAGTCTTGATGAATAATTCGTGATGTTTGGTTGCTTAATTTTATACTCATCAATCATCAAAATTCGGCAGTTAATCTCTTTTCGTTCAGATATTGGAAGGGGGAACCGGATTCTAATCGACATTATAAATGGGTGTCTCTGCGATGCGGGCATCGATCAGCTTAGTAACTTCGTGAT
>JBAQEN010000730.1:0-6571 GCA_049286765.1 Methylococcaceae bacterium | reverse complement strand
GACTTGGCGATATAAAGTTTAAATTGTTTCTATTTGATCTTATCTAAGCCTGTATATTTACGACAGGGCCAATGGAGCAAATTCAATTTTAAAGGGCCTGATCTGAAAATTTAAAAATTATCGGGTTATAATAAAAAAGCCCATAATAATTTAGATCTGATGATAAACACAAAAACTATTATTGTAATAACTTATTGATCCGGTAACATGATGAGTTGATTTAGCTTTATTAGAGTCTATTCATTCGCTACAGATATAAAGGGACCTACTTTAAATTTCAAAGAGTCTAATTAATATTTGGTCGAAAAATTGACAAATGGCAACTGAAATTTTCATTACATCGATTGCATTGTAGATGCAGCCATGCCAAACAGTATCAATAATTTGGAAAAAGCGGTGATATTATTCGAGTTATCATCGGTTTTGACTTGGCCTAAACCCAAGCCATTTTGTTAAGCCCAAACGTTGGCGCTATCAATAGAATAGCCGCTTTTCATGAGGCCTTGTCCAATGGGCAAAATTTTATTGGAAATGGGATTATTTTTGTAGAGAAAAGTCGGTTTACTCGACCCAATGTTAGATAATTGTTAATCTGATTGTTTTGCCAACAATGACTTAACTTCTTGGGCTTTCCGCTCGCAGTCAATGGCTGATTTCTCAACGCGACGGCGCAAAAAAAGCCCGATGCTTAAACCGTCAATGTCACGAGAAGCATATTCATTAAGGGGGCCGCATGCTTCCCGCATATGCTGTTCAGCTTGCAATAAAGCTTCATACTTTTTAGTATCATCGCCTTCCAGCAATATCATAACTTCGCTTGTTATACTGTTTTGCAAATGGAATACTCCTTCCACATATCGTGTAAATTCTTCCCGCGACATGCCTTGTTCGCCATAGCCGCCCAAAAAAGGCAACGCGCAACCTGATAAAGTAATCGTAAAAAATATTAGTATCAAGCCTTGAACATTTACTGTTTTTTGATCCCAATTTGCCATCTGTTTTTTTATATAACCACTGTAAGAGGATTAATTATTAAGATGTAATATACAATATTTTCCTCTCGGCTGAGGAACAAACAGACATTATCAACTAAATCTGACTGTTTGGATTATATTGGAGGATAAATAATAAATACAAATGGTTGCATTTCCATTAAGTCACAGTTGGCACACTAGTTCTAAAAATTTATTAAATCACTTTTGATATTACCTTTACATTAAGTTGTTTTGACTTGTTGAAACTGTGGTCGTTATCTGCAAATTTATGGCTTGGTCATAAATCAGCAGGGTGATTGCGGTTGGAGTTAATGAATACTCAAATTGGTATTTATCGTCTCTACAATTCCCGGATGAAAATTAGTTTCATCCTTAGGCCCTATCGTAATTAGAGACTGTATCTATTTTCACGCAATCGCCTCGTTCATTTCGTTTGGGTATTAAATTTTTTCGAAATGTCAATCGCGCTAATGAGTAGTGTTTAATTGCATAAATAAAATTAATTATTTTGATGCCTATATAGTTGATTTTATAAGAGTTTCAAATGCGATCTGTTATTGCAATCAAACACTCGAATTAATGTGTTTTCGTCATTGATCAACATACCGTGCCGATAAATTGCATTATATTTAGTATCAAAAAAAGCGACTATACTTTTTTAGATAAAATCGATGTCATTAAAATAATTAAGAGATAGATATCTCAATCTATGGGGTCAAAATAAGTGTCATGTTATTAAGGGTATGCCATGAAATGGTTTAATCACAAAGATAGTGCTGTTCTTAGCATCGATATCAGTACTGCAGCAGTAAAATTACTGGAATTGAGTAGAGTTGGCGCTCGTTACCGTGTTGAGAGCTATGCTGTGGCTCCCTTACCTTATGATGCTGTGGTTGATAAAAATTTGGCTAATGTTGACGTGATAGCGGAGGCAATTAAGGTTGCTGTAAAACGATCTGAAACAAAGCTAAAACAAGCCACTGTTGCAGTTGCAGGTTCTGCTGTCATGACGAAAATAATCACGATGCCTGCATCATTAAGCGATGATGAGATGGAAGAACAGATATTGGTTGAAGCGGATCAGTATGTGCCTTATTCGCTTGATGAAATAAATTTCGATTTTGAAGTACAGCAGGTAAATGAACATAACCCGGAAATGGTTGATGTATTGCTAGCGGCATCGAGAAAGGAAAATGTTGATGACAGGGTTGAGGCATTATCAAAAGCCGGTTTAAAGACCAGGATTGTCGATGTTGAAGCTTTCGCCATTGAAAATTCTTTTTCATTGCTGGTCGATCAGCTGGCCGGTTCAATAGCCGGTCAAACGGTTGCAATCGCGGATATAGGGGCAACAATGTCAACTTTGAATGTTGTGCACGATAGCCGCATTATATATACCCGAGAGCAGGTTTTTGGCGGCAGGCAGTTGACAGAAGAGATTCAGCGTCGATACGGTCTTTCTTATGAAGAAGCTGGTTTGGCGAAAAGACATGGCGGATTGCCGGACAATTACACAATTGACGTACTTGACCCATTCAGGAAAGCAATGGTGCAGCATATTCAACGGTCGCTCCAGTTTTTTGCATCATCCAGTACGGATAGAGTAATCAATAGCGTTATTTTGGCAGGCGGTTGTGCATCGGTCTTGGGTATTGAAAAATTGGTTGAGCAAAGCCTGGGTATGCCTGTTTATACAGCTAACCCCTTCGTTAATATGACTCGTTCTAATAAAATCAATTCCCAAGCGTTAAGTAGTGATGCGCCAACAATGCTGATTGCTTGCGGGTTGGCATTAAGGAGTTTTGATTAATGGCTAGAATCAATCTACTGCCCTGGCGGGAAGAACTGCGTAGGCAAAAAAAACAAGAATTTTTGGAGGCGATTGGCTTATCGGTATTGCTTACCTTGATTATTTTCGGCTTAGTGCATACGTATATTGAAGGATTGAAAGCGTATCAGGAACAAAGAAATCAAATGTTACAAGCTGAAATTGTATTATTGGACAAGAAAATTGTAGAGATTAGTAGCATTGAAGAAAAGAAAAGTAAATTATTGGCTAAAATTGAATTAATACAAAAATTGCAGAAAAGCCGTCCAGAAATTGTTCATTTGTTCGATGAAATTCCAAATGCCACTCCCGATGGAGTTTTTCTTACAAAATTCACGCAAAAGGGTTCAGAGTTGATTTTTGAAGGCAAGTCACAATCAAATGCACGGGTTTCTGCTTTTATGACGGCCATTGATACATCATCATGGTTGCAAACACCGGCTCTTAATGTGATTCAGAAGCCGGAAAAAACTGATTCTGAACAGTTAAGTGATTTCACCTTGCATGCGAAGTTAGGCAAGAAAAACGCTGAAGAATTGGAGAATGGAGGCGTTCATGAATCTGTCGGAAATTAATTGGAATTTAAATGCGGCTGGAACTTGGCCATTAGCCATCAGAGTTGCGACGACGTTGCTTATTTGCGCTGTTACCGCAGGAGTAGGCGTTTATTTTGATACACTTAACCAGTTAGCTGCGCTTGAAAGTACAGAGCAGAAAGAACAGGACCTAAAACGTGAATTTGAAGTGAAGCAAAAGAAAGCGGTAAATCTTAAAGATTACCAGGGTCAACTGGCGCAAATTGAAATACAACTGTATGGAATGATACGGCAAATGCCTACCAAAGAAGAAGTGGCTAGTCTATTGATTGATATTTCCCAGACAGGATTAGCGAGTGGTTTGGAATTTAAACTGTTTAAACCGGATGCTCTGATCCGTAAAGAGTTCTACTCAGAGTTGCCGATTAGTATTCAGGTAAAAGGAAAATATGAGGAACTGGGGTTGTTCGTAAGCGGTTTGGCATCCTTACCCAGAATTGTCACTGTACACGATGTCGACATTACTCCATTAGGTAATGATGGAGAAATGCTTATGAATGCCATCGTAAAAACCTATAATGAAGGCTCTGAAAACGTCATAGCGGGCAAACAGCCTAAGAAAAAAGGAAGAAAGTAATGGATCCATATAAGTTTCTGTTGCCAAGTCACAAGTCGCTGAATTTAAAAATAAGTTGTGTTGTTTTTCTAATTTTGTCAGCGGGCTGTGGTGACGATTTTTCAGATTTAAATCAATATATCTCAGAAGTGAAAGCTAAGCCTAAGGGTGTAGTTCAGCCATTGCCCGAGGTTGAAATTGTTGAGTCCTTTATATTTAAACCTGATGGTTTGCGTGATCCGTTTAGACCCGTAGAGCAGCAACAAAGTGAGGAAACCGATATATCCACAGGTAGTGGAATAAAGCCGGATACCAAGCGTCGTAAAGAAGATTTGGAGGCTTTCCCCCTGGATGGCTTAAAAATGGTTGGAACTATAGCGATGAAGTCGAGCCTGTGGGGATTAGTTAAAGCAAGCGACGGTACTATTCATCGGGTTCGGGTTGGTAATTATATGGGCAAAAATTATGGAAAAATATTGCATATTGTTAGCGATAAAATTGAATTGATGGAAATAGTCCCTGATAAACCGGGAACATGGCGTGAGCAACAGACCTCATTGTCGTTAACAGAGTAATTGCGGGGATAATAAATGAACAATAAACAAGTCTGCGTTATGTTGAATAAATTAGGACGTTCCTTATGTGTACAAATGAGCTTGTTTTTATTAATGTTTCAGATCGCACCTGTCATAGCTGGTGACTTAGCTATTTCGGGGATAGATATTGCCGCTTTAGCCGGGGACAAACTGCAAATCCAGCTGGAGATGAATGGCGCCGCTATCGCACCTAAGGTATTTCATACTGATAATCCTGCCAGGATCGCTTTGGATTTTTCCGGCGTAAAAAATGCCCTGGATAAAAAAATGTATTCGCTAAATCAGGGTGCCGTGACTAGTGTTTATATTGCGGAGGCAGCAGACAGGGTTCGCGTTGTGGTCAATCTGCTTGAATCAACGCCGTTTGAAACTAAAGTGGTTGACAATAAAGTACTGCTGACTTTAACCCGCGCAAAGTCTGTAGTACCTTCTGCATTTAAACGTTCAGATGTAAAATCAATCATTCCTGTTACTAATAAATATGCAAATTCAAACGTTTCCGCATTACTTCCTGTACAGGCTATTAGCGGTTTTGATTTTAAACGCGGCGATAAGAGTGAAGGACGAATACTTGTTTCCCTGGCCAATCCCAATACCATTGTTAACTCAAAACAGGATGCCGGAAAAGTTATCATCAGTTTGCTAAACACCCGCTTGCCTGAGAACTTAAGCAAAAGGCTGGATGTTTCCGAGTTTGCAACACCGGTCAAGTTTATTGATGCGAGCTCATCAAATCAGGAAGCCACCATTACTGTTACGATGCAAAATGATCTTTACGATTACTCGCTGTTTCAATCTGAAGGTTTGTTGACTATTGAATTCCGGCCTTTAAGCATTGCAGAAAAAGAAGCGCTGGATAGAACACGGACAAAATATTCCGGCGACCGATTGTCTTTAAACTTTCAGGACATAGAAATACGCAGCGTTATTGCAATTCTTGCCGAGTTTACCGGGCAGAATGTGGTTGCCGGCGATGATGTAAGCGGCACTATCACTCTAAAGCTGGATGATGTGCCCTGGGATGAAGCGCTGGATTTTATCATGATGACACAGGGGCTGGGCAAGTATGAAACCGGCAATGTCACATTGATTTCACATCTGGATAAAATCAAAGACTATAAGCAGAAACAACAGGAAACAGCGGCAGTGGTGGAACAATTAGATCCGTTGTTGACTGAATACCTTAAAATCAATTACGCCAAAGCTGAAGATTTTAGAAATTTGTTGAATGGCCGGGATACAGGCGCTTTTGGTACTTGTTCAGAAGTGCAAAGTTCCAATGAGCGTTCTATAGAAGTGGTGAAACCCGAAATGGAGGCTGATAAAACAGGTGGAGCCGACATAAATAAAAATGAAGGAGCAAACGAAGGTGTAGGAGCTGGCGAAGGTGGTGAAGCAAACAAGCTCGATGAGACCTTCACTTTTCTTTCTTCTCGTGGATCAGCCGTTGTTGATGGACGAACAAATACTTTGATTGTTCACGAGACAGCACAACGTTTGGAAGAGGTGAAGAAACTAATTCGCAAACTGGATGTTCCGGTGCGCCAGGTTATGATCGAGTCAAGAATAGTCATTGCTACAAATTCATTTGCAAAAGAATTGGGAGTCAGGTTTGGTGTGGCGGGGACGAATGTTGAATTTGGAACCAGTTCAGGAACCGTTGGGGTTCCACAACAATTTAACCCAGTAGGGTCAGTAGATCAAGTTGGAGGCACAGTGGGTAGCATCAATGGAACAGCTATTTTAAATGATGCGCTGGTAGATCTTGCTGCTTCTAATCCATACGGAGCATTGGGCATGACCTTGGCAAGAGGCGCTGATTATGTGTTAAATCTTGAGTTATCCGCGTTGCAGGATGATAACCGGGGCGAGTTGGTTTCTAATCCAAGAGTGATGACCTCTGATCGTTGTCTTGCTACAATTCAACAAGGCCAGAGAATTCCATATTTAACTGTAAGCCAGAATGGAACCCAGACTACATTTGTAGATGCAGTGCTGCA
>JBAQEN010000729.1:0-5327 GCA_049286765.1 Methylococcaceae bacterium | reverse complement strand
CTTCAGGTTTATAAGAAACATAAATTTATATTTGGCATGAAAGGGCCTTTGCAGCGCATTAAAAAAATGATCTTGCGTTCTAAATTACTTAAATGAGTTTTGATAATTGATGTCTGGTAAAGTTTATAGAATCGAGTTTGTCTGCAATGCCCTATATTTAATGATCTAATTGAGGCGCAATACTTTGGCCTTGTCCTATACGGAAAGACAACTGGCCTTAATGTTAACGGCCAAAGCAGCATGATTTTATATTGCCAAGGCGCGTAAACAGCTTTATTGTTTGCCCAGCATAGATGCTAAAAACAAGGTATGTAAAAAATGCACTGTTCACATGGCTGACTTGTTCTAAAAAATCTCCTATTGTTTTTATATGGAGCCTGGATTGTCCTCCAGTCAAGCTGGAGGACATAAGGCTATGCATGGGCACTTGGATAGTGCGTTTGTTGGCCTGAACTGCGGGAGCAAGCTTTTACGTCCGGCGCATCGTTTTTGATCACCGTTGCCCTCTATTGGGTCTACAGCCGGGGAATTTGAAGGTAGCAATCCGGGTTGTCCACAAGCCGTCGGGCGGAGTGACGTATTCGTTGGTATACCAGTAAGTTCGGTCGTCAGCCGGATCGACGTTCATCGAGCTATAGTCCCCCCACCGGATGGAGGATGCCTGAGAAAACAAGCCTGCTAGGATCGAGTTTTCTCCCTGCGGCAATGTGCCTGGGGCATCCGAGGCCAAACGCCCGGCATAGCGGATGCTGGGGAAGACGGACTCACTGGATACGCTGAAGCCCAAGGCGATGTTTCGGCAGCCATCCATAGCGATGCTACCCATCCAGCGGCCCTCAGCGTCGGGCGAGTAAGTCCCTTGCTGGGCCAACGACCAATCAGCCGGAATGGTCTTGTTCAGTTCGAACCAACGGATTCCGGCATGATCATCGAAGTCGTTGACGTCGACGACGAAATTGCCGACCAGCTTCTCCGCACCGGCAAAATTCCTGTACTGTACGCGCCACATGACAATTTCGCGGATAGGGTCTAGCAGCGTGCCGGTTCCCGGTTGCGGGATACAGCCGACAAAGTCTACGCCGCATAAGTCCGAATCAAAATCGGCGACTGGGATATCAGGTAACTTAGTGAATGTGGAGTTTGCCGGAGTGGCAAAATCGGCATGGAATGCCCATATTTCGAGATAATCGTTGCCGGTAAGTGCATTAAAAAGAAGTTCATCGTCCACCTGGCGTATGAAGTAGCCCGGTGCTCCGGCCGGAGGAGGCGTGCGGCCATCGAGGTCGGCCGGTGTGAGTGCCTGGAAACCGAATACCGGAAGGAAGGGCGCTGTGAAGCGCAAGGACGTGGCGGGAAGACCCGCCAGCATCTTCGTCCGGTCCAGGGCATAAGCGGCTGGACTGCTCTCGTTGGATGAGACATAGTAGGCGTCCTGCCATACTGCGTATTTAGGGTAGTCAGGGAAATCGGGTGTCGTAAAGTCGTAGATCCACCATCCCCCTGTAACGGGGTTATTGGTTTTCGATATGTAGACGCACAGGTCAGTGAAAGTACTGGCTAACTCGCTCATCAGCCATCGGTCGGCGAGCGGGTCGTATAGCACGATGGGATCGCCCAAGCCTGAGGTACAGGGTCCGCTGATCGCCAGGTTTTGCAGTGCGGTCTGAGGCACCAGGACTCGCCCGCTCTTGTTATAGATCACAAAACTGGCGCTACCTGTCGGCCCGTTTATCATTTGGATGTAGTGTTTGGGTCCCACGTCACCAACGGTATCCGGTGGCGCAAACCCGCTAAAACCCTGCCCCGCAAAGTTAAGCTTGGGTTTATCGAACGGGTTTGGCGAACGCAACGGGCTCGGGGTTTGAGAACTGTCGAGGTTCAAAGTTTTCCGCAATGGATCGAACTGTAGAAAGGAGGGAGTTGGAACTATGGTTGGCCTGCCATGTTGCTGGCGGGGATTTATCTCGATAGCTTGGTTTGATAAAGGGATCTGAACCTTTGGGAGACTAAGCAAGTCTTCGTTGAATTCTCCCGGGACCACTATTTCGACAACTTCAGCTCCTCGTATGACGTTTGGGTTTGGCGGCGATACGAGTGTTTCCGCGAACGCCAGAGGCGCCAATGCAGCCGAAAATGCATAAGCCAAAATCAATAGCTCACCAATTGGCCAGGCTTTTTTTTGCTGTGTGGAATTGTTGCGATTCCAGCGTTCCGGATTCGATAGACCGGTTATTTTCGGGTAATGAATCACACTCTTGGTTAACATAGTCCACGCTCCATTGATTTAAGATACCAATTTTGGTAAAGAGCCTTGGTAAAGGTTATGTTAGCTGTGCTTTCATGGCAAGCTCCCATAGTAAAACAATATCACTGTGGGATAGTTTACCCTGTTGGTTCCGGCTTGTCCGGTTTAGGTTATAAGAAAATTTATAAGGCAAACAATAGACGCACGATGATCCTTGGCTAAAGGAGCTATTTTCCTGACGTTGGCCGCCTTCCTGATCACGCTATTCATGGATTCAGGCTGGACTGGCTTTTTATGGTACGATAAAGAGCAGTAAAAAAATAGAAAGAGAGACTATCGTTAAATCGACAGTATTGCGAGGTAAATACCCCGTAGTCATGGGCTACTCTCTCAGTGATATTATGAAAAATGCGCAGGCGGAATGGATTTTCAACTAATAAAAGACAGTATTTCTTCCTCACCTGCATTTGTTCTGGATGCAGATGAGATTATCAACACCTTAAAAGTTTTAAACACGTTACGCCACCGGTGCGGCTGCAAGGTGTTATATTCAATCAAGTCATTACCTTTTTCCACTGTTCTGGAAATAGCAAAACCCTTAGTAGATGGCTTTTCAGTCAGTTCTTTATTTGAAGCGCGACTAGCCGATGAGATTTTAGCGGGGCAGGGCGCCATTCATTTAACAACGCCGGGCATAAGGCCGGATGAGTGGGATGACTTGGCGCGTTTAATTACGCACATCAGTTTTAATTCGATAACGCAGTACCAGCGCTTTGTTTTTGCCGCCCAGACACAAACATCCATTGGTTTACGCGTTAACCCTAAACTGTCTTTTGTTAAGGATGATCGATTTGATCCCTGCCGGCAGTATTCAAAACTGGGCGTAGCTATTGATGACTTATGGCAGTCGTCTTGCCTGGACCAAGTTAAAGGCCTGCATATTCATAACGTTTTTGCAGCAACCGGCTTTACACCATTAAGCAAAACGATAGAGAAACTGCGTAGTTATTTTGGCAAAAACCTGGTTCAACTTGACTGGCTGAATCTGGGCGGCGGTTATTTGTTCAATCAGATTAACGATCACCGGCCCTTTATTGATCTGGTAAACAAGCTAAAAAACGATTTTGAAGTTGAAGTTTATATTGAGCCGGGCAATGCGGTTGTTGGCAGTGCAGGGTATTTAGTCACTACTGTTATTGATAGTTTTGTCAGTGATGGTAAAACGGTTGCTATACTGGATACGTCGATTAATCATAATCCGGAAGTGTTTGAATATCAGCGCCAGCCTGAATTGGATGAACACGACCCAAAAGGACGTTATTCCGCTATTTTAGCGGGCTGTACCTGTTTGGCGGGTGATGTATTCGGGGAATATCGTTTTAACAAACCGCTGGTAGTTGGCGATAAAATGGTTTTTAAAAATGTTGGCGCGTATAGCCTGATTAAAGCCAACCGGTTCAATGGCTACAATCTGCCGGATATTTATATGCTTCGAGATAAGCGGGTGAAAAAATTGAAACACTACCTCTATCAGGATTATCGCCAGCAATGGATGGCGGATGGTTGATATACAAATGAGGTACTGCTTTGCAGGCATTTAAACAGATCAGGAGCTTAAACATCAAACCCAATCTAGCGATTGGAAACGAAAGCGAATGCTTTATTAAAAATCGCATCGGTGACCTGTTCTCGTAATATCTTCCGGCTTTACTGTAAAAACTTCTCCACCTGTTCTATAAAAACACCCGGCTGCTGGACATGCAGCCAATGGCCGGCATTGGCAATCACACTTAGCTTAGCATTTGGAAACAAACTGCCAACATCGTCTGCCTTAACATAGCCGGAATTTTCACCAGCGATAAACAAGGTTTTTCCGGTAAACGGCGCACTATGTTCAACAGTAGGGAAGGCTATGATGTTGGGCGCCATTCGAGAAAAAATATCCAGATCAATGCGCCAGCAATATGCACCATCTTTCAAGATAAGGTTTTGCAGCAAAAACTGGCGATAGCTGAGTTCGGGTATCGCCGAAGCAAGCAGTAGTTCTGCCTGTTTACGATTGCTGATTTCATTTAGCGGCAGTGCCTTTAATGCCTGAATCAAGTTGTCAAAGCAGTGCTCATAACTGACGGGGGCAATATCCGCCACTATCAGCTTATCCAAGCGGCCAGGGTAATTCAATGCGAACCACATCGCCACTTTTCCACCCATGCTGTGCCCCAGCAAACTGGCTGTTGAAAAACCTTGGGCGTCCATAAACTGCAACAAATCCTCTGCCATAGACGGATAATCCATTAAGGGATGATGAGGCGACGCGCCGTGATTACGCATATCCAGCACATAAACATGGAATTCGGCCGCCAGTTTTTCTGCTACCTTCCGCCAGTTACGCGAGGATGCGAAAAAACCGTGCAGGATAATCAGCGGGGCATCATCTGGACTGCCCAGTTCTTCAAAGGCTAAATCGACTGTTTCCATTACGCAAAAACGAACAGTGCGCCCATCAAGCCGCCAAATATTCCGCCCCAAACAACCAGCCAGCCCAAATGTTCGCGAATGATGGCCTGAACTATTTCCTTAACCAGCTGCGGCGTTAATTCATTCAGGCGCTTATCAATGACTGCTTCAATTTTGCCGATAATATCGATGCCGATTTTATGCGCGTCAAGACCGTGCTTGAGCGCAGCTTTAAAGCGCTCAGACTCAATCATATCGACCAGAGTGATTTTCATTTTTGCAGTAAACGGTTCTTTTAAAGGGGCCAAGGCTTCTTCGCCACCCATCATTAGCAGCATGCCGCCAAAAGATGAACCCATAATTGACGAAACCAGGCTTTCATAAATCTTGTCGTAATCGACTGCATTCAAGAAAGGCTCCAGATTCAACATCTTGCTTCCCTGCTCTTCCTCCGTTTCGATAAATTGTTCGATGTTATTTACAGTAAAAAACTGCTGCATCATGAGTTGCTTGATTGAGAGCTTAAATTCCTCAAAGCGATCGGGTATAACGCCGGAACCGTATAAAAACGGCACCTTCTCAAACAGCATGTAAATAGCCAGCCAGTTGGTGATTGCCCCTGACA
>JBAQEN010000728.1:0-2800 GCA_049286765.1 Methylococcaceae bacterium | reverse complement strand
AAGTAGTGACGAGTTTAATTTATCCGGCTACGCAACGCCATGTAAAAACTTCATGTTTTTCGTGGTGAAAATTCTTTGGCTTGTATAACATCAGATAGCGAGTTTTTCATCGCGCTTTTTCAATGCTATAAATCTTATAGCTAAAGCACAAGGGCAGCCTGCCATTATGATTTTTGAACTTGTCGCATACTTTGATGGATTTGAAACATCTCCTCGGATAGCTTCGAAATCTTAGTAGTCTGGTAACCCGTCAAATCGGTATGGATTATATCGTTCATAACGCCTGTCCACTTTTCCGGCAGTGCCCTGGCTCCCTGCATCATGCCCATAATTGATCCAACCGTCGCGCCATTGCAGTCCGTGTCGAAGCAAGCGAGTGCAGTCCGGGTGATGGTCTTTTCGTAGTCGCCCTCGCCATATAACAGACCCATAGCGACAATCTGCGCGTTGGAAATGCTGTGGCACCAGTGATGCGCCCGGGTTTCATCCCAGTGCTGATGGATGTATTGTACCGTTTCAGAAAAGGAGTCGCCGGCAGCATGCCGATTCAGTATCCCGGTTATTGCTTCGAAAAGCCGGCTTTTTTCCGGAATTTCGCTGAGTCCGGTTTCGATTATGCGGCGCGCGTCGGTTTGATGCATGGCCGCTGCCAGCATCGCGGCTACCCACATCGCACCGTAGATGCCGTTTTTAACGTGGGAAATACTGGCGTCACGCCAGGCCAGTTCGGCAGCCAGTTCGGGTTGGCCCAAGGCAACATAGCCAAAGAAATCGGCCCGGATTCGTGCGCCGATCCATTCACGGTAAGGATTGCGGTCAACAGCGGAATCAGGCGGTTCGATGTTGTTTGTAAAATTCCGGTAGGCGACACGTTCTGCCGTACAAGTGCGCAGAAGCGGGATGTTTTCCAGCCAGAAGTCAGCCATATCCGACGGCGTAAAGTTGATCCCTTTTTGCTTTATTAGCGCCATTCCCATCACAGTGTAGTTGGTGTCATCGTCGCCAGGAAAACAATCGGTATTTCTATACTTCCAGGGACTTTGCCAGCCGAAATTCGCACAGTCTTCTTCGGTAAGCCTAGGCAGACGCCAGATATAATCCGGTATCTCTTCGTAACCGAAATGATCCAGAAGTTGCCGCAATCTTGGTCTGAGTACTCCCTCAATGGGCTTGCCCAGCAGGCAACCTGCGCACCGGCCTAGCCACGCACCGGCAATATGATCCTGCCGCATGGCTTCCGATAGGGAAATAGTCAGGGCACGAGGACCCGCTGTCCGATGAGCTCGTATAGTCTCCAGGTTAGATGGCTCGACATAACGATAGTCCGGACGCATTGGCAAGAGACGGGTTTTATCCAAAAGATCATCCATCGCCTTCTGAAATTCGGCATCCTCGGCCACGTCTTCGGCAAGAAGCCGTGCGAACTCAGAATCGACCGTACTGGTATCAACACCTTCATCGGCCAACTGTTGCTGTTCAGTTCGTACATCCTCTTTATTCCACCATAACCATAAATGCTTCATGAGCTTCAGTTCTCCTTTTAATGATACCGCTGTGAATCAATTGCTTTGCGATAGCTGAGATAGTGTGGTTTTAGCACGGGTTGATTCAAACTGGTTGTTGAGCTTCGTCAAGTTCCTTTCGGGACGGGATTGAATCCGCTGCACCATGACGTGTGACGCATATAGCCGCCGCACGAGAAGCGAAGGCGAGAGAAACCTTCGGATCGTTGGTTCTGATGAGCTCTGCTAAAAAAAAGCCTATAAAGGTGTCACCAGCGCCGGTTGAATCGACAACATGGACCTTTTCTGCGGGCTGATGCAATCGGACTTGCGGACTGAAATAAGCGGCTCCCTCATGACCCATCGTGAGAACAATTGCCGCGTGAGGATATCGATGGTTAAAGTTTTCGTAGATTTTTTCCGCATCGCTTTCTCCGGTGAGGCTATGCGCCTCGGTCTCATTAACTATAAGAATGTCAACCAGCTCAAGCGGATAATTCAACACTTGTGGATTCATAGGCGCGGGGTTAAAAACGATCGTCAGACCCTTTGCTTTTGCGGATTGGATTATCTGTGGCACAGCGTTCACCTCGTTTTGAATGAGCAGATAGTCATCCGGTCCAAATTCAGCAACGATGCGCTGAACATCTGCTTCGCTGATGAGTTGGTTTGCTCCGCCAACGATCACGATCGAGTTTTCACCCGCCGCATTCACCTGAATGATCGCGTGTCCGCTTGGCGCATTGATTGTTTCCACAAATCTCGTATCCACGCCCTTGTCTTCCATCAAGGTTTTCAACCAGGTATCTGTAGCGCCAACCTTGCCGGCGTGGTATACGCTTGCCCCGGCCTGCGCTAGAGCGATAGACTGGTTTAGCCCCTTGCCTCCGGCAAATCGCCGGTATTCCTGGCAACTGAGAGTTTCCCCAGGGCGCACGAAGTGCTCGACAGTATAGACATGGTCAACGTTGATCGATCCGAAGTTCAACACCTTTTTCATCGCTGTTCAATGCACACGTTATGTATTGACTGTTTTCATAAAGCTCACCCTAGTCACTTTCTTTGCTGAAGGTAATCATGTCTTGGAAAAGTTCATAAAGCAAAGTTAAATTTTCCTTCACAGATTTTCCTTCTGCAAGAACAAGGGTGTCAAACGACTTTGAGCATTTTTCGTTAGCGCGGCAAGCGAAGCTTGTCGCTTCTTGCAGGGTGAAAGTCCCTGTCGGGCAAGGTCTAGCCAACCGCCCGTATCGAGTGTTGCGTGTCCGGCGGAGCGTTGCAAGCGGTTACGACTGCCG
>JBAQEN010000727.1:0-6175 GCA_049286765.1 Methylococcaceae bacterium | reverse complement strand
TGCCATCGGCGCGGTGCCGGTGATTACTACGGCGACCGAAGCTTTAAAGTCTTTGGTAGTCGGTCTGGGCTGCCGCAGAAATGTTCCCGTTGCACGCATTACCGCCGCCATTCAACAAGCGTTGGGTAATCGTCACCTCAGCGAAATACGCGAGATCGCAACCATAGACTTGAAGGCCAATGAGCCTGGATTGCTTGAGTTTTGCGAACAATATCATGTGCCGCTCCGGGTTTTGGCTCACGAAACTGTTGCGGCGCGGGCGTGGGTAACGCAGCCATCGGACTGGGTGCAACAGAACGTGGGTTTGCCGGGCGTATGTGAACCCTGTGCCTTGATTGCCAGTCCGCGCGGCCGGTTAATCGTGCCAAAAATGGCATTAGACGGCGTTGCCGTGGCGGTCGTGGAAGATAGCCCATTGTAGAGACGCAAGATTTTGCGTCTCTACGGCAGTCTTTCGTAGTGAAAAAAACAATGTAGAATTAATGATATGAAAGGTGTTTTAAATCTGGTTTCGGTAGGGCCCGGCTTTGCCGATTTGATCGTCCCGCGCGCTGAAGAGGCGTTGCGGGACAGTGATGTGATCGTCGCGTATGAACTCTATTTACGCTGGATTGAGCCTTGGCTAGCGAATAAGGAAATTCACACGCCACCGCTGACTCATGAACGCGAGCGGGCCTTGCTGGCCATTGAAAAAGCCCGCAGCGGCGCAAAAGTGGCGTTAATTTCCAGCGGCGATATTGGTATATATGCCATGGCGGCGCTGGCGTTTGATGAAATGCGCGAAGATGATCAATACGACGTCAACGTGATCCCCGGCATTACCTCCGCCAATGCCTGTGCTTCACTATTGGGTTCACCGTTGTCGCACGACTTTGCCACGCTGAGCTTATCCGACTTGTTGTGCCCGTGGGACTGGATTGAGCAGCGCGGCAGGCATATAGCCGAAGCCGACCTTGCCTGCGTGCTTTACAACGTGCAGAGTGCGGGCCGGTCGCAAGGCATATATCGCATCCTGAGCATCATGCTGGAATCGAAAAAACCGCAAACGCTGTGCGGTGTAGTGCGCAACGCTTATCGCCCCGGTCAGGAGGTCAGCATTCATCATTTGGAGGAGCTGCCGTCCATGCAGTTTGACATGCTCACCACCATCGTGATCGGCAATCGCTTTACCCAACGTAAACGGGGATTTATATTCACACCGCGCGGCTATAACGCCTGGGAACCCGCTGTCGCAGAACTGGTTGCTGAAGATTTACCGAAGCAGGCGCTGTGGGTTTTTTCGGGCACCAGTGACGGAAATGCGCTCGCCAGCCGCCTGGCGGAACAAGGTTATCCCGTTGTGGTCTCCACGGCCACCGGCTATGGCGGTGAGATAGCCTCGCAGAATTGTCCTGGCGTGTCAGTCTGGGCGGGACAGAAAGGCGTTGAAGCGCGCAGGCAGGCATTACAGCGTTATCAGGCACGGGGATTAATCGACGCGACGCACCCTTATGCCAGCTTGATGTCGGAGCAATTGATGGGGCTGTCGAAAAGTCTTGGCATTCCCTATCTGCGCTATGAACGACCCAGTTCCGTAGGATGTGCTGAACACAGTGAAGCGCATTGTTCACGAACACTTGATAATGATGCGCTTCCTTCGTCAGCACATCCTACGTGTTCTTTAGATCAAGCAGCCACACAAGCCATTTCCCTCGGCTCACGTATCTTTCTGGCTACGGGTTCCAAGGATTTAGCAACATTTCTTAAAGCTCCGGGCGCGGACAAGCGCGAATGGTTTGTGCGCCTTACCCCTGAGCCTGAGTTTATTCAGCGCGCAATTGATTTGGGCGTGCCGCGCAGCCATATTTGCGCGATGCAGGGTCCGTTCTCGCAGGCGTTCAATGAGGCGTTGTGGCGTGATTGGGCGATTGATTGCGTTGTCACCAAAGATTCCGGCGATGCAGGCGGCTATCAGGCTAAAGCCGCCGCGGCGCAGGCCCTGGCTATCCCGTTACTGGTGATTCAGCGTCCGCAACTCAATTACCCGATGGTTGCTTCGACTTTCGAGGAAGTATTGCAACACGCACAGACATGGCAACACCCGGCATGAATTCATTGATTCCCGTTACCATTGTCACCGGTTTTCTGGGTTCCGGTAAAACGACCCTGCTGAGCAGCCTGATCAAAGCCAGGCAGGACAGACGCCTCGCATTGCTGATCAATGAGTTTGGCGAAGTTGCCATCGACGGTGCACTGATTCGCGGCAGCGCTGACGGCAATGAGCATATCCGGATTCACGATTTTCCACACGGCCTGATTGCCTACAGTGATGATGATTTTTTTGTTCCGACTTTGCTAGCCATTGCAGAACGCCGCGCGCAGGTCGATCATGTCTTGATTGAAACGTCCGGTCTGGCCTTGCCTACGGCGGTTATGGAGTTATTGCAAACCCCTGAACTCGCGGACAACTTCATTCTGGATGCCACCTTGGCTGTAGTCGACACCCCTTTATTGCTGGCCGATGAATTCGAGGGGAATCAGGCTGCTTCAAGTCCACAAGCGGCTGTAGCCACCCTGTTTAAACAGCAGCTCGAATACGCCGATGTTGTGGTATTAAATAAAATCGATGCGCTTGATGAAGATGCTTTGCTGCTGGCCGAAACGCGCGTCCGCGAAAGAGCTCCCAATGTGCGTTTCCTGGAGCTGGCTTATCAGGCAAAACTGGATACTCGTCTTGCCCTGGGATTGCGACTGCATCAGCCGACCTTGTTAGCGAATAAGCACCGATTTACGCCGGTAGCCTCCATGCCTGGCGAGTGTGCCAGGCCATTAAGCAATCATCGCGTGGTTGACGGCCATGTGCATTCCGGTCTTGCCAGTCACAGTCATGGCCTTGCGACGCACAAACATTTTCATGAACAGGATCCCGGCTGGTTGTCATTCGTGCTGCGCAGCCAGGATCCGCAACAACCGGAAGCGCTAAGAACGGCGCTCACGGAAACTGCCAAGGCGGAACCGGTTTTACGCATCAAAGGGTTTATCCTGACCGCTAATCCGGAAAATGCAATGCTCGTGCAAGGCGTCCGAGCACGCATGGTCATCAGTCGCTACGCCGCAAAAAAATCAGCGCAGGCATCCGAAATTGTTTTTATCGGTTATCATCTTAATCGAAGCAAGGTGGCGGCGCTGTTATCGCGATTGACGGAAACGCATTGGCGATAAACCGATCTTAAGTTTAAAGGATAGCTAGTGCAGAAAAAGATATCTATTAATGTGGTTAATTCCGTTATGTGTCACAGGAAAGTACATTATGACTGAGATAGAAATGGTATCGAATTCAGATAGTAATCATCTTGAGAAATTACAATCTCTGTTTCAATCCAATACTGAGCGATTAATTATAGCTTCACCATATCTTGCAACAAACATCAGAGAGTTGCTTGATAGATTTACCTTTTCAAAAGTGAATTCAATCGAATTAATCACCACTTTTAAGCCTAAGGATGCAGAACAATTAACAAAGCCAAAGGTATTAAGAGATTTTTTTGATTTTTTCAGAGATAAGCACCCTAAAATAAAAGTTAAGTTGCATGTTGATAACAAGTTGCATGGAAAGCTATATTTTTTTATTCAAGGTAGTAGTCGATCTTTGCTGCTTAGCTCAGCTAATTTTACAAATAGCGGATTATGTAATAACCATGAATGGGGATTGCTTTTAAAAAATAATGATGAAATTGAAAAAATAATTGCCGATTTACAAGAATCCATTGAATATGAGAATGTTACTTACCATCAAATAAGCAGGGCATGTCAATTTGCCGATCTATACGAAAGAGATCACCCTGATTGGATAAAAAAACCAGAAATATTTAGTGATATTCTGGATAGTGTAAATAAAGTGGAAGACGCATCTAATGTTGAACCAAAATATTTTTTGAAGCCTATAAGGCATAGCGAATCACCAATTCTTTTAGAAGATCAGCGTGATTTTTCTGAGCTACATCAAGATCTTCATTTTTCAAAGAAAAAGCCAAAAGGCGTAATGAAAGGTGATATTGTTATCACAACAGCAGTTGGCGCAGGATCGCTTCTATCATACTTTAAGGTTACTGGTGGTCTTCAGCATGTAACGAAAGAGGACATTAAGAAGGATGAATGGAAAGAACGGTGGCCTTGGTATATGGAGGGCAGAAATCAATCAACAGGATTTGGAAGTCAATGGTGGACTCATAATATACGATGCCAAGATGCACTGAATGAGTTTCGAGAAAAATATCCAGATGTCGCAGTTACACATGCAGGGGGCTTTAGTTTAGGCACAATAAATTGGGGAAATGATAAGGTACAAATTACAAAAGAGTTCGGTGAATTTCTCATCTCAAAGATTAATAAGCCAACCAAATGATGGCTACACCTAACAAGCCAAATAAGCCAGGTAGGGTACTCATAGCGTACCTTTTACCTTTATGATCAAAAAAGAAAACTTGGAGAAATTATATGAGATTCAGTGTAACAATCGATCGTGACGAAGACGGTATCTGGGTCGTAGAATGTCCGGCAATCCCTGGTTGCGTTACTCAAGGGCAGACTAAGGAAGAGGCGCTGGATAACATCCGGGATGCAATTTATCAGTGCCTTCAAGTACGCGCCGAGCATGGGTTGCCGTTGACAATTGAGACTCGCCAAGTTGAGGTGGCAGCATAATGTCGCCTTCGCTTCCTGTTCTCAGCGGACGCGAAGTTGTTCGTGTATTCGAATCACTGGGATGGCAGGTTGCGCGGCAAAGCGGGAGCCATATCATCATGGTCAAAGAGAGTGAAATGACGACGTTATCGATTCCCGATCATCGGGAAGTCGCAAAGGGAACGTTACGAAGCCTGATTCGCGCTGCTGGTGTAACGGTAAGCGAGTTTATCGCCAGAACGTAAACAACGGAAAACAAGCCATGTAAAGTAAGGATCGAGCACCTTGTTGGGGCTTGTTTAACCCGCAACGCTTTATAGTGGTACGCGATGCGTACCCTACAAAAAATCTCCATATAAATGAAATCTTCCAACACTCAATCAAAGTCCTGCCCCGCTTTATTAATCACCGCGCCCGGCTCAAATCACGGCAAAACTACAATTACTGCTGCGCTTGCCCGCTACCATGTCAATCAAGGCCGCAAAGTCAGGGTTTTCAAAACCGGGCCGGATTTTCTCGACCCGATGATACTTGAACACGCTTGCGGTCAGCCGGTGTATCAGCTGGATCTGTGGCTGGTTGGGGCAGCCGAATGCCAACGCCTGTTGTACGAAGCAGCGCTGGATGCGGATTTAATCCTGATTGAAGGCGTCATGGGGCTGTTTGATGGCGATCCTTGCAGCGCCGATATTGCCGGACACTTCTCGGTGCCGGTGCTGGCCGTGATTGATGCAGCGGGAACGGCGCAAACCCTGGGCGCAATCGCTTATGGGCTGGCCAATTTTCGGCAAGACTTAAGTTTCGCCGGTATTTTAGCCAATAACATTGCCAGCGCCCGCCATAGTGAAATGATAATGCAAGGTATGCCGTCGTCTATTCGCTATTTCGGAGGCATGCCGCGCGATAAGCAATATGTTTTACCGGAACGGCACCTGGGCCTGGTACAGGCAGAGGAAGTTAGCGATCTCGAAGCGCGCATATCGGCCGCGGCGGCGGCTATCGCTTCGACCGAGCTGACCGCGTTGCCGGAAGCGGTTGCATTTGTTCAACCCGAATCAGCCGCGCTGCCAAACAAACTGTCAGGGGTGCGCATCGGTGTTGCCCGTGACAGCGCGTTTTCATTTATTTACCCGGCCAATCTGGATGTGTTGAGCGCGATGGGCGCCATGCTGGTGTTCTTTTCGCCATTGGCTGATGCTGTATTGCCTGCTGTTGACAGCCTCTATCTGCCTGGCGGTTATCCTGAGCTGCATTTGCAAACCCTGCAGAATAATCTGGCGATGAAGGCAGCGTTGCAGGAACACTTTCGGCAAGGCAAACCGATTTACGCTGAATGCGGCGGCCTATTGTATTTGCTGGAATCTATCTCGGCAACTGCTCCCTGCGTTGCTCTACCTCCTGCATCCATGCAGTCGACCAATAAAGCCGGTGAATGCGGGAATATGGTTGGCTTAATGCCTGGACGCGCAGTCATGCAAAACCGCCTGCAAGGCCTGGGTTATCAGTCCGCGCC
>JBAQEN010000726.1:0-3347 GCA_049286765.1 Methylococcaceae bacterium | reverse complement strand
CGCTTGCTCTAGGGGTGAAAAAACGACTATTCGAGATGTTACTATTTTCACCGAAAGCTTGTATCAGGCATCCCAATATGTATATAGGCACCTCTATTACTAGTTAGATAAATTAACATGATTTGACAATTCAACTAATATTGAGTTACTGTCCCTGCAAAGGGATTTTAGGCTATACGTTCCATTTAGCTTAGCTTTCTCAGTCAGAGTCAGAATTATAATCAGCGCATATTCTGGTTATAAAAGATTTGATATTCTTAATATTACCGAGAGGACCCAACAATGAATAAAAAAGACCTCTTTACTGCCTGTATTTTTATCAGTGCATTATTTTCCGGAGGATCGAGTTATGCCGAAGAGCATGATTATCTGTCCGATTTTACTTCCAAACTCAGTCAGGGATTTTTTAATACGACGACCAGCTTTATTGAGTTACCAAAAAACATTATTAATATCAGCCAGGATGAAAATATTTTTGTCGGCTTAACGTGGGGAACATTACGCGGCACAGTCCATGCTGTCAGCAGGACGGTTGTGGGAGTGGCGGAATTGATCACTTCGCCCATCCCGACAGACGATTATATCTCGCCACCCTACGTCTGGGATCGCTTTAGCGAGGATACTCGTTATTTTGGTCTCCATCTGCCAGGTTTCTGGACTACATACGGCCCGTTAGATGACGGTAAATAGATATTGTAGCCATTGAATAATCGTTGTATTCATCCACACTGTTGGACTGAGAGGATAAAATCATGAACAAACAATATATTTACCTGCCATTTGCTTTGCTGATCACTGCACTTGCCGCCTGTACGCCACCGGAAAAAGATATTCCCGGATTAAGCTCGGAAGTTGATGCAGCAGTAGCGGGTCATTATGGTCAATCAATCTATCATGAGGAGTTAGCTGAAGAAAAACGGGAGGAAGCCAATAATGTCTTGAAACATTGGCAAAACGGTCATTACTGGAATATTGATGAAAAGCAAAAAGCAATGGATGCCGCACGGGAAGCCGCTCAGCATCGGCTGGAATCGGAAAAAGAGTTGTGCCAATGGCTAACATCGGTGCATGGGCATAACCATCATCAAAGCGAAACAGCTCAACATACTGCCGCCTATTTTAAGACCGGCAGTGCGATTCCTTACAAGACAGATGATCATAACATTACAATTCTGGGCAAATATCTTCAAACTCATCCGGACGCGACCGCAGATGTAATCGCTTATACCGATACTGTTGGCAGCTCAAAGAGCAATCAAAATCTGTCTGAGAGAAGAGCCGCGTCAATCAGCCAGATGCTGATTGATAAAGGCGCGAAAGTTGAGCAATTGCGTGTTACGGCGCTAGGTGAAGCGGAAGGGCCCGACAACACCCCAAATCAGCACCATCGGACGGTCGCGATCAGTACCATTCACCCCAACTATATTGATTGTCCCAATTTAAAATAGACGAAAATCACCCTGCGGTCATTTTGTGGCTGCAGGGTAGTGGTTGCCCTTCCCATTTAGCAAATACACTGCTATCAATCAACTGCGCCAAGCTAATTATTTTGCTGTTTCCAAGGCTGGAACAGCTGCCAAAAGCTTTCTGGTATAAGCATGTTCAGGCTGCGTCAACACCTGCTCTACCCTGCCCTGCTCTATGATTTTCCCCTGATACATAACGGCAACGTCATCGGCTATTTCTGCGACAACAGCAAGATCATGGGTGATGAATAAATAGCTCACGCCCTGTTCTTTCTGCAACGCTTTAAGTAATTGAATAATCTGCGCTTGCACAGACACATCCAACGCGCTGGTAGGTTCATCGCATACGATCAGTTTAGGCTCAACCGCCAAGGCTCGGGCTATGCAAATGCGTTGCCGCTGACCGCCTGAAAATTCATGCGGATAACGCTGTGCCGAATCTTCCGGTAAATCGACTTGCTGTAACAACTGCCTGACTTTTGTCTTGCGCTCATTCGAACTGACTTGAGGGTGCAAAGCTTTAATACCTTCAGCTACGATATCGCCGACCAGCATCCTTGGATTCATCGCCGAAAAGGGATCCTGAAAAATAATTTGAATGTTTGCGCGTTGAAGCCTTAATTTTTCGCCCGACAAGCTATTAAGTTCAACGCCGTTGATGATGACCTGTCCGCTACTGCCGGGTATCAGATTTAACAAGCTCTTGCCTAACGTGGTTTTGCCGCAACCGGATTCACCCACCAGAGCCAGCGTTTTCCCCTGTTGAATGTCAAAACTCACACCATCCACTGCGCGTACATGATCGACGACTCGTTTAAAAATTCCTTTGCGAACCGGGTAGTAACAGTAAAATTCATTGACCTGTAGCAATGGCTGTTTTTCCTTCACGGAGACACGATTGATCGAATCTCTGCCTGCGTGACTCATTAACGGCAAGGCATTGAGTAATTTGCGGGTATAAGGGTGTTTGGGATGATTGAAAAGATTATCGGTTATTCCGGTTTCAACAATTTTCCCTTGCTGCATCACGGCAACACGATCGGCTATTGTAGAAACCAGCGCCAAGTCATGACTGATCAACCACAACGCCATGCCCGTCTTTTGCTGTATGGTTTTTAGCAATATCAATATTTGCGCCTGAATAGTTACATCCAGAGATGTGGTGGGTTCATCGGCAATCAATAAGTCGGGCTTTCCCGCTAAAGCCATCGCAATCATTACCCGTTGCCGCTGACCGCCGGAAAGCTGATGTGGAAAGTCCTTAATCCGTTGCTGTGGATCAGGTATTTCAACTTGCTGCAATAATTCCAGCACACGTTGTTTAATGGCTTCCCTGGACAGAGAGAAATGAATTTTTATGACTTCTTCTAGTTGCCTGCCGACCGTCATCACCGGATTCATTGAAACGAAAGGATCCTGAAATATCAAACCGATACGCCTGCCGCGAACTTTACACAGCTCATATTCAGATCTGTGTAACAGGTTATCGCCTCGTAATTTAATTGCACTGGCATTCAGTCGGGCATTATTGGGTAACAATCTCAGCGTTGACAGCGCCGTGATAGATTTGCCTGAACCCGACTCACCAACCAACCCGAAAGTTTCGCCTGGAAAGATTGCAAAACTGACGTCATCAACTACCTTTTGCTCGTGATTGAAGCTTACGCTAAGCCGTTCAACAGACAGTATCGGAATAGTCATTTGAGATTTCCGGGATTATTGCTCATTAAGTTACTCAACGATAGCCAATGTAATTAATGCCAGCCGCCATATTGGGTAGTAGGATCGCCACGAAATCCTTCTGTAGTTTTATTAGCATCCGGCACTGTAACGGTGCCTTCAGCCGCCCGAACCATATTGGCATGGTTATAACCCCCCATA
>JBAQEN010000725.1:0-3706 GCA_049286765.1 Methylococcaceae bacterium | reverse complement strand
CGGTAACGGCACTTGATGAAGCCGCTGCGATGGTATTACATACGATTCATCAGCCTTATAATCTTGCTGAAGCTTATCTGGATACAGTTTTAACGCTTAATGAACGTCAGGCTATTATCGATATAATTGATAGGCGTATTAATGAAAGAATACCGGCTGCTTATTTAACTCACGAAGCCTTATTTGCCGGTTTGCCGTTTTATGTTGATGATAGGGTGCTGGTGCCGAGATCGCCCATCGCAGAATTGATTGAACAGCGATTTTCCCCCTGGGTGGATGAAGAGCAAGTAGATCGAATTCTGGATTTGTGTACCGGCAGTGCCTGTATTGCAATAGCCTGTGCTTACGCATTTCCTGAGGCTCTGGTGGATGCGGTGGACTTATCAGCGGATGCACTGGCTGTCGCTGAAATTAATGTTAACAAACACCAGCTATCGGATTCGGTGGCGCTTTATCAGTCCGATTTATTTCAGGAACTGCCTGCCGCACAATATGATGTCATCGTCAGTAATCCGCCCTATGTAGGCCATGAAGAATGGGAACAACTGCCTGATGAATTTCGTGCGGAACCGGATATGGGTTTTAAAGGCGGCCACACGGGTTTGGATATTGTGCTTCGAATTCTGGTTGATGCCGATGATTACTTGGCAGAGCAGGGGATTTTAGTTGTGGAAGTAGGTAGTAGTGCGGAAACGCTGCAAGACACCTTTCCTGATGTGCCTTTTTATTGGCTGGATTTTGAACGCGGCGGCGACGGTGTGTTTTTACTGACTGCTGAACAGGTTCATGACTACCACGAATTATTTATAGCGGCTTTAAATTAATATGTCTGGAAACACAATAGGAAAACTGTTTACCGTTACATCGTTCGGTGAGAGTCATGGCCCTGCCATAGGATGTATCGTTGACGGCTGCCCTCCGGGATTGGCATTATCCGAAGTTGATTTACAGCAAGATCTTGATCGCAGAAAACCGGGTACTTCAAGACATACGACGCAACGCCGGGAAGCTGATGCAGTAAAAATCCTGTCGGGTGTGTTCGAAGGTAAAACCACGGGCACACCGATTGGTCTGCTAATTGAAAATACCGATCAACGCTCAAAAGATTATTCTAAAATCGCGGACACATTCAGGCCGGGTCATGCGGATTACACTTATCAGCAGAAATACGGTTTTCGAGATTATCGAGGCGGAGGGCGTTCATCTGCGCGTGAAACGGCGATGCGTGTGGCCGCCGGCGGTATCGCCAAAAAATACCTGAAAGAGCAGACGGGTATCGAAATTCGCGGTTATCTGTCACAACTGGGGCCGATAAAAATCGAAAAGCTCGATTGGACCATTATTGATAGCAATCCTTTTTTCTGCCCCGATGCGGATAAGGTCCCTGAAATGGAAGCCTATATGGACGCATTACGCAAGGAGGGCGAGTCGATTGGCGCACGAATTGAGGTCGTGGCAAGCAACGTTCCGCCGGGTTTAGGCGAACCCATATTTGACCGTCTTGATGCCGATCTGGCCCATGCCTTGATGAGTATTAATGCGGTAAAAGGCGTGGAAATCGGTGATGGTTTTGCCTGCATCAACAGTAAAGGTACGCAGTTCAGAGATGAAATTACTCCCAATGGTTTTTTGAGCAATCATGCCGGCGGGATTTTGGGCGGAATTTCCAGCGGCCAAAATATCACTGCCAGTATCGCGTTAAAACCTACCTCAAGCTTGCGCCTGCCAGGTAAAAGTATCAATCAGCAAGGTGCAGCGATTGAAGTTGTTACTGAAGGTCGTCATGACCCTTGTGTCGGCATACGCGCTACCCCGATTGCTGAAGCAATGATGGCAATTGTTCTTATGGATCATTTTTTACGGCATCGGGCGCAAAATGCAGGCGTGAATTCAGGATTGCCGATTTTTAGATAATCCGGGATGCAGGGGCAATCCCTTGTGGTTGCCCGTTTCTTAATGGTAATTTTTTCAATAGGGTATCCACAAAGGATACCCCTGCATGAATAATCCAATGTCTGTTCCTTACTGGCGACTGTCAGGTTTTTATTTCCTTTATTTTGCGACGCTAGGCGGTTTTTTACCTTACTGGAGCCTCTATTTAAAAGATAGCGGTTTCAATCCCGTTGAAATCGGCGAACTTTCTGCATTGCTGGTTGGCACAAGAATAATAGCACCCAATTTATGGGGCTGGATTGCTGATCATACCGGAAAAAGTATACGAATAATTCGCATCGCCTCGTTTTTTGCCGCCTTACTCTTTGCCGGTTTTTTATTCGCTGATAACTATTTGTGGTTTGCGTGGATAACCATAGCGTTTAGTTTTTTCTGGAATGCGGTGTTGCCGCAATTTGAAGCAGTCACTTTATTTCACTTGAAAACTGAATCTCGTCGATATAGTCGAATAAGGCTCTGGGGATCAGTTGGTTTTATTGTCACGGTATTGGGTATAGGCCGGTTATTGGATAGCCAGCCGGTTGCATTACTCCCGGTAGTCATTGTCTCGTTGCTGATTTTAAACTGGTGGATTACCTTAATTATCCCCGAGGCTCTCGCCCTTAGCCATGAATCACCCTCAATAGGCCTGATGAAAATCATAAAAAAACCGGAAGTATTGGCTTTTTTTGTGGTTAATGTACTGCTGCAAATATCTCATGCACCCTATTATGTTTTTTATTCCATTTATCTGAAGCACTATCATTATTCGGCAACAATAACCGGATTACTCTGGGCGCTTGGCGTTTTGGCCGAGATTGTTTTGTTTATGTATATGAGGCGCTTGTTAAAAAGTTGTACTTTAAGGGCTATTTTACTGTTCAGTTTGCTGTTGGCCACAGGCCGCTGGCTATTGATTGGCTGGTGTGCTGATTATTTAGGCTTGTTAATGCTTGCCCAATTTTTACATGCCGCGACTTTTGGCGGCGCGCATGTCGTGGCTATACATCTGGTTCATTCTTATTTTGGCCTGCAGCATCAGGGCAAGGGCCAGGCATTGTACAGCAGTTTTAGTTACGGTCTAGGGGGAATGCTGGGCAGTCTTTATAGCGGCTATTACTGGGAGTTGATGGGTTCAAGGTTTGTTTATTCAATGGCGGCAGTCTGTTGCAGTTTTGCCTTTGTGATTGCTTATATCTGGGTAGGCAGGGAAAATGCTCAAAACACAGTTGCGTTGGGTTAAAATAACGCAAAGGTTAAAGGTCAAAGGTCAAAGGTCAAAGGGTAAAAAGGGATTGTTTTAGCGATTAGGTTTTTTCACCTTTTGCGTTTGTAATGAATTGTTGATTTACTTTATTAGGAAATAACGTGTTTGAAATAATAAAAAGCGGCGGCTGGCTGATGCTACCGATCATTTTGTGCTCAATTGGTGCAATGGGCATTATCGTGGAACGCTTCTGGTCTTTACAAAAAAAGAAAATTTTACCGCCGGAACTGGTTCCTCAAGTATGGCGTTTATTCCAGGAGCAAAAGCTTGATGCTGTTGCCTTGCGTCGTTTGAAAACCAGTTCCCCGCTGGGGTCTATCCTGGCGGCAGGTCTGGCTAATAGTCATCATGGCAGGGAAGTCATGAAGCAATGTATTGAGGAATCAGGCCGTAAAGTTGTGCATGAGCTGGAGCGTTTTCTTAATCCTTTGGGTACTATCGCAGTCATTACTCCGCTACTGGGATTGTTAGGAACTGTGTTTGGCATGATACAAGTCTTTTCTGCTC
>JBAQEN010000724.1:0-5592 GCA_049286765.1 Methylococcaceae bacterium | reverse complement strand
ACTTTACTCATTCAAGATTACGCATTACTCACTGATGAAGAATGTGATGCCCGAATAATCGCAGCTAAAGCGAAACTGGGCAGCCGCTGTGTGATTCTGGGACACCATTACCAGCGCGACGAAGTTTTTAAACATGCTGATTTCACAGGCGATTCCTTAAAACTGTCCAGGGACGCGGCACAATCGGATGCCCAATATATCGTTTTTTGCGGCGTGCATTTTATGGCGGAAGTCGCTGATATATTGTCTCGTCCAGAGCAGATTGCCATCTTGCCCGATTTGGCTGCGGGTTGCTCAATGGCGGATATGGCAAATCTCTTAAAAGTTCAGAAATGCTGGGAGGAATTGGCGCAAATTATCGACGTGGAAAATGAAGTCACTCCGGTTACCTACATCAATTCCGCAGCGGATCTGAAAGCGTTTTGTGGCAAACACGAAGGCATCGTCTGCACTTCATCTAATGCCCGGAAAATACTGGAATGGAGCTTTGCCAAGCGCTCAAAGGTGCTGTTTTTCCCGGATCAGCATTTAGGGCGTAATACCGGCTATCTTATGGGTTTACCACTGGATGAAATGGTGACCTGGGATTTTAATAAGCCGATGGGCGGCTTGACGGAGGAACAAATCCGCAATGCCAAAATAATTCTCTGGAACGGCTATTGTTCAGTGCATCAGGTTTTTAAGCCTGAGCAAATTGATAATTTTCTTGCACGTTACCCGGAAACCAAAGTGATTGCGCATCCGGAAGCCTGTTTCGAGGTGTGTCAAAAGGCCGATTATATAGGTTCCACCGAGTACATTCTGAAAACAGTCCGCGAAGCTGAACCTAATACCCGCTGGCTGGTAGCAACAGAATTAAATCTGGTCAATCGTTTGCATGAAGAATGCAAAGCGCAAGGTAAAAATGTACATTTTATGTCACCGACACTATGCATGTGTTCAACCATGTTCAGAACTGATCCGCAACATTTGGCGTGGGTAATGGAAAATCTGGCGATGGGGCAGGTGATTAATCAAATTTCCGTGCCGGCTGAAGATGCCAGGTTGGCAAAAAAAGCATTGGACAATATGCTGGCGGTGAACTAGTACAGCATCGTGTTCGTTAGTCTTAAAGATGAGTTTGTGATATATCGATATTTCTAAATATCATTGATAGCTTGATCGTCGACACAACATGATGCTGCGCCTGTGTTTTCTGCGGGTCGTTACAAACCCTGCTGGCGACAAGGAGTGTTAGTAACAAATAAAAATCCCGGGTAATCCATTATGTCTTCTTGTCTTCCTCTTGCTGTTATTGATACATCGCTGTTTTCCGCAAGTTATGCAGTTGGCCGGCAGCGTTGGTTAGCGGCCTTGGGAAAGTCTGTGCGCTACTTGGCCTATCCCTGTCCGGGTACGGGGCCTGTTGGCGAGGCGCTGTTTACCGATACTGTCTGGATTGGTTCCGAAGATGCCGAAAAGATAGTGGTTTTAATTGCAGGCACGCATGGCATTGAAGGCTTTGCAGGCAGTGCGATAGAGCTAGATATTCTAGATCTGATTGTCGGCGGGCATATCGTTATTCCGGCTAATATAGCGGTGCTGATGGTACATGCGTTAACACCGTGGGGCTTTGCCTGGCTACGCCGCTGTGATGCCGGCGGCGTTGATCTTAATCGTAATGTCGTCGATTTTGGACAGACATTACCCGAAAACGCTGCGTATGAATTACTCAGACCTGCGTTGTTTTTGGCTGATGTCCGGCAAAGGCAGCGCGCTTTTGCAGAGTTTGAACAACGGCATGGTCGTGTGGCGCTGGAAAAAGCGATAAGCGCCGGGCAATATAGCGATCCTGTCGGCCCTTTTTATGGCGGGAAAGGTCCTGCGCACGGCCGGCTTGTTGTCGACGATCTTATCGGCAAATACGCCCTGCAAGAACGGGATTTGGCCGTCATCGATTTGCATACAGGCCTGGGTTCTTACGGTTACGGTGAAATTATATGTGATCACGAGCCGGATAGTGCGGGAACAACTGTCGCGCAGCACTGGTACGGTGATTCAGTAACGTTGCCTTTGCTGGGTACTTCCAGTTCAGTTCCTAAAACGGGTTTACTGGATTATGCCTGGCACGCCATTATGAATGCACGCAGTTGCTACATCACTCTGGAATTCGGTACTTTCAGAACCGATCAATTATTTGAAGTATTGTTGCGAGATCACCAGCTTTGGGCGCAAGCCGGAAATGATCGGGCGCGTTCGGAACATAGCAAGCTTATGCTCAGGCATTTTTGCCCGAACGATCAGGCATGGCAGGAAATGGTCTTGTTTCGTGCCAGACAAGTGATTACACAGGCGTTGCGAGGGCTATCCATTTGACTATATTAATTCGTCATGCCCAATTAACTGACCTTGATGAATTGGTAGAGCTTGAAAAGTCCAGCTTTGAAACTGACCGCTTAAGCCGGCGCAGCTTCCGGCACTGGATTACAACAAACCATAGAGCTTTACTGGTTGCCGACGTAGATAAAGCGGTTGTTGGTTATGTTCTTATTATTTATCATCCGGGTACTCGTCTGGCCAGAATCTATTCTCTCGCTGTAGCAACACAGCTTAGAGGCACAGGTATCGCCAAAGCCCTGCTGTTGGCAGGAGAACAAGCCGCCAATGATGATGGCAGGCTGTATTTGCGTCTTGAAGTGAGCATCGACAATATTCCTGCGATTACACTTTATGAAACTCTGGGGTTTCAAAAATTCGGCATATACCGTGATTACTATCAGGATCACAAAGACGCATTACGATATCAGAAACGTATACGCCGATATCGCGATACGCTGCAATACCGTTCAGTTCACTGGTTGAGACAAACGACGCCTTTTACCTGTGGACCGGCAGCGCTGATGATGGCTATGCACGGACTTGACCGTGCCTATCAGCCGTCACGGGAAGAAGAAATCAATCTGTGGCGTGAAGCAACAACTATTTTTATGACGTCGGGTCATGGCGGTTGCCACCCCATTGGTCTGGCACTGGCTGCAAAGCGCCGGCAATTTTCTGTGGAAGTCTGGATAAATCAAACCGGCACGTTGTTTATTGACGGTGTTCGCAGTGAGGAAAAAAAGCAGGTCGTTGAGCTGGTTGATAACTGCTTTAAGCGCGAGGCGCTTGAACAGGAAATAAAAATACATTATGCCAATATTACCCAGGATAATCTGATTAGTGCCTTCAAAGCGGGAGCAATACCGCTGATTCTGATCAGTACTTATCTTATGGATAGAAAAAAAGTTCCGCACTGGGTGGTAATGAGTGGTTTTGATGATGATTGTCTGTACATGCACGATTCCGATCCGGATGATGGCCGGCAAAGCGAGCTCGATTGCCAGTTTATTCCAATCGCACGTGAAGACTTTGACCGGATGTCCTGTTTTGGTAAAAATCGCTTGCGGACGGCGGTGATTATTTGGCCATGTTTCAGTAACTAACTGTGGACGGCGGCCAATAGACTCCGAGATATTCACGTTGCCAGATTTGTCCAGTAGCTGAGCGTTGTTCACGGGTGGTATAGAAATAACGGTATAATAAAGCGCGCATATAGGTCGGCGGTTTTTCCGGAAAAGGGTTATAAGCCAATAGTGATAATACTTGCGGAGACCCCTCCTGTAACTTCAGCATAAACCTGAGAAACCATGAATCTGCTGCCGGTTTTTCCAGGGCAGCAAACCACATTTGCCAGTCCAGTCTGGGTTGATGAGGAATATTCCAGCCCAACTTTTGATCAAGATTTACCGGTTTGTATTTAAATTGATACGTCTGCCAGTTCCGGCCGTCCATTGAACCTTGCACAGTAATCTCAGGGCGTTTTGTCGTCATGATGGAAAAAGGGCCGTAATTATTGATCAATGAAAATGCTGATGTGACTTGTATCAAAGCATTCAATGGCGCAGCGGGCTTCTGTTGGTTATGGTAAATCCAGATATGCGTCACGCAGAACAAAAAAGTCAGACACAGCCATAGTGCAGCGGCGCTATTGGCAATAAAACCGGGTTGGGGCCGCTTCTGCCGGATGGCGGAAACCAGTTGCGCCGGCATCCTTTTTTCAACATCCTCGTCATCAAACAAGAACAGGCATAACAGGATCGTCAACAGATTAAAGAAATTATAATTACCGGTAAGGATAATGCTGCTTTGCAAGATTATAAAACTCCAGGCAGCAAAAAGGCGAAATCGTCGCGGCAGGAATACAAAAAACGGAACAATAATTTCGATGATGAATACGCCGGCAACACAAAATTTATTAAACCATTGCGGCAAATAATAGCCGTAGTAAGCAAGCGGCGAGGGTAAAGGTTGGGTCTGGTAATGATAGATTAATGCCGTCAGGTTTGACCATGAAGGGTCGCCGCTGGCCAGCTTGACAACGCCGCCCATAAACATGAACCGGGCAATCAAAAATCGGTATAAAAAAACGATGATTTCCGAACCCCACGTCAGAAATATCCCCAGAAATCCCGCTTCAAGCAAAAAGATATCCCATTGGAAAGCTGTAAAGTCCTGTCCTGCCACAGAAATTGATAAGTACATGCTATAACAGAGGATTAACGCGATTCTGTCGAAAATAGCCAGCAGCAACAAAACAGCTGCTGCCATACCAACAAAACAGACAATCATCAGCGCCTGATCCGAAGCATCAAGCCAAAATACAGTTGGAAACACACTGTATTGACTGTCGGGAAAAATATGCGCTATTTTCGTCAGTTTGGAATATATGGGCAGTATACCGCTTTCGCCGATCAAGCCCAGTATTTGCGAAGCCATCGAGGCAAAAGCTGAAAAATAGATGAGGGCTAAACCGCGCAAGAAAACCCAGCTCACCAGATAATGGGTTGAGTCATATTGCAGTTTTCCGGGCAATGCTATAAGCCATTGCTTGGTTGGCTGAAGAAACATAGACCTTTAGCTCTGTTATGGACCTGAAAATCGCAGTTTAGGCATGATGTCTGCGCAAAAAGCAGTAAAAAACCAAAGATTTAAAGGTATTGGTTTCTTGATACTGGCTTAGCAATAGATAAAACCAAATGCTTTAATTCCTGGCGGGCTCTGCGTTTCCAGGGTGTGCCATTGTTTTTGCCAGAAGGCAAGATTTTACGAACTGCTTAAATTATCATGTCTTTGGAAATCCTAATCAATTAGTACTATTACTTATACTCATGCATTTCAATAACAGCGCAATTATGCCCTCTAGTTCTGAAGTGAAGATTTAAAAATACCGACAATGATGTGCAAACGCTATACAGCGATTATTGCAAAACTGCTTTGTTTAGCACGAATGGCTTCAGTTGCTATGACAAACTGAAAACTTATGCGGTACAAGGATATTTGACTCATTTTGGTTTTCTTTTCAAAATTATGTCATCTTGACTTGCTTTATTAAGTTTATTCAACGATAATAATCAGCCTTTAGCCAGTACGGCTGAAACATAATGGTGATCGTGTCGGTCCTCTCGCAACGATACGCTGTAAACCCCGCCAGGTCCGGAAGGAAGCAACGGTAGCAGCAGATTCGTGTGCCGGGATGCGGCTGGTGCGATTACCGCCCGATTTAATTGATCACTT
>JBAQEN010000723.1:0-2157 GCA_049286765.1 Methylococcaceae bacterium | reverse complement strand
CAACGCGCGAATTGCCCATTATGGCCCGAGCACCCCTGCTCAATTGAGAGGCCGGATATACGTGTGCAGTCGTACCCCAATCCTGAAGTAGATAAATGCTTGCAAAACGGGAGGAGTCCATATACGGAATGACGATCTTTAAAAATAGTGATCATGTAATCTGACAAAGTAGAACTAATGATAAACAGTAATTCCAGATTCACACACGAGAAATTCAGCAATGCCCAGACCGATCTTTGATTATATTATTGTTGGCGCAGGCTCGGCCGGTTGCGTCCTTGCCAATCGGCTCAGCGAAGATCCGGACTGCCGGGTCTTATTGCTTGAAGCCGGTGGTGAAGACGATGCAGCAACTATCCGCACACCGGCCTTGTTTTCACAGTTGCAGGACAGTCCTTACGATTGGAGCGACCGGACCCTGCCGCAACCGCACATGCAGGGGCGCCGCAGTTATATACCGCAAGGGAAAGTATTGGGCGGCTCAAGTTCCATCAATTACATGATCTACATACGCGGCAACCGCGCCGATTACGATCACTGGGCGAGTCTCGGCAACACCGGCTGGAGTTATGACGATGTGCTGCCGTATTTCATCAAGGCCGAAACCAATGAAACCTTTGCCGATCGCTATCATGGCCGTTCAGGGCCGCTGGTGGTTTCCAGTCACCCGCACTTAAGCCCTGTGACCCAGCATTATATCGCCGCAGCACAGGAAGCGGGTATTGCCTACAATCCGGATTTTAACGGCAAACGGCAGGAAGGCTGCGGGCCTTTGCAACGAACGATTGCCAGCGGTTCCCGAAGCAGCGCCGCCGTTGCCTATCTGCATCCGGCGCGGATGCGCCCCAATCTGACCATTATCAGCCATGCGCAGGCCACCAAACTGCTGTTCAGAAATGATCGCGTCATCGGCGTGCAATACCTGAGTTTCGGCGTAGTCGAACAAACCTATGCCGCTGCCGAAACAATCTTGTCCGCCGGCGCCTTCCGTTCACCGCAATTGCTGATGCTGTCGGGTTTGGGCCCGGCCTCGGAGCTTGAAAAGCTCGGTATCGAAGTGCGGCTGGATTTACCGGAAGTTGGCAAAAACCTGCAGGATCACATTCATGCCAGAGTGCGCTGCGAACTGACACAGCCCTTGACCTTTGCGCCGCTGCCCAGCGAAGACAAAGCGGCGGCTGCGCGCGCTTACGAAGCCACTGGCACAGGCCCCCTAGCTTCAAATTTTCTGGAAGCGGGCGCCTTTGTCAACAGCCGTCCTGATGTAGCTTATCCCGATCTGCAATTATTTTTATTCGGAAATTTAACGCCCGAATATCCTGAAGCAGGGCCGCCGGACCGTCACGGCATAGCCTTAACCGCTTATGTCAACAGACCGCGCAGCACCGGCCAGGTCACGCTGGCATCCGCTGATCCATTGGACCGTCCGCGTATCGATCCGGCTTATTTCAGCGATCCCGACGATCTTCGATGTCTGGTGGCAGGTGTACGCTGGAATCTTAAAATTCTTTACGGACAGGCCTTTGACGATATCAGAGGCGCTGAGCTGTCCCCGGGTTTAGGTATACGAGATGATCCGAGCCTGGAAGATTTTGTGAGGCTCACAGCATCCACTACCTGGCACCCAACCACGACCTGCCGGATGGGAACCGATGCAACGGCCGTCGTCGACCCGGCTTTGCGGGTCAATGGCGTTACCGGCCTGCGTGTCGTCGATGCTTCTATCATGCCGTCTATCGTCAGCGGCAACACCAATGCGCCGGTCATCATGATCGCGGAAAAGGCGGCCGACCTGATTCGAAAAGGTTAGCGGTTTATCGGGTTTTAAGTGTGGGGATGCGGCGAGATATGTCATTCGCGAACAATACCACTATCTATTAAAAAACAGTCTTGTCCTCCTCGCTCATGTTGATAGGATGTTAGGAATTACCTAATTTTTTGATTATGGACTTCGCCAAATTTTCATTTATTTCGTTATGTCGAGGCACAGGTTGTGATTGTTTGGTTTGAGGATTAGTGTACCAATCGTGTCGTCCGCCATTACGGACAAGAATGCAGCCCAATTGCTCAAGCATTTTGATTAAATCACGTCTTTTCACTCAAGCAACCAATAATTCTTCAACTTTACGAATGTAAGGCACCTTACCTGATTCAAGA
>JBAQEN010000722.1:0-2446 GCA_049286765.1 Methylococcaceae bacterium | reverse complement strand
CAATCATCCGAATTGCCGTTTGAATCCATCAATCAACTCCAAAATTACATCCTAAATATTGTTTCCGTTAATAGCACAAAGGCAATGGACGAAAACCAAAGAAAAATCTCATTATTGATAATTGAGCTGGAAACGTATCTATACTATTTGACAACACTGCAAGACTATTTCACGAATCTAAACATAAACCGGTTCAAGCAAGACGAAATGGGGGAGTTGTGTGAATTCGACAAGCTCGCTAGATCTCGTCAACTCTTTGCCTATAGCATTGCGGAGTCGCAAAGAATCATTACGAGCTTTCGGCAGAAACATAATATGGATTATCGCCCGCCTTTGGCATAGGGTAATTGCGCGAATGTCTGAGCAGTTTTTGGAGCAAATATAGCGGTTTTAAAACATGCTTTGTGCTACTCCAAGAACCTTTTTCTAGATTTCTTAATGGTAGTGATGCATTAATTAGATGAGATACCGCCCAACAACGGGGTGAAGCCTACCGCTGTTTCTCTGCATAAGGAACACAAGTCGCATAAGCAAAATCATGGGTAGGCATAGTCTCATTGCCAGTCCCGCAGCGGCGGCGGATTACAAAGGAAAAAATAATTGGGGCGGAGTAAAATTAGATGCCTGACATTGCACTCAACCAGAGCACGGCCATGAAACTATTTCTCATTTAAAGGTTTCGTGAGCGGCACCCAATTTGCTTTAGGTTATCTCATTTTAAAAACAATTTTGATTGTCCGCAATGTGTCGAAATGAGAATTTCAAATTAGAGAAAAAAATATATTTTTGAATGTCTGGTATGGAGAAGTCAGGAAGAAATAAAATTGATTAATTCTCACAGGAAAAAACTGAGAAGAACAAGCAATGAATCCTATAATAATTTTTGCACATACGTGAGTGATAGTTTAGTATCACTCCTATGAAAACAGAACTTGTCACCACCCTTAAACGTCAGGCCACCAAAATTCTTGCTGAACTGCACGAATCTAAAGAGCCAGTGTTAATCACTGAACACGGCCAGCCATCGGCTTACCTTATCGATGTCAAGGACTACGAGCTTATGCAATCTAGGATGAACATTCTTGAAGGTATAGCTCGAGGTGAAAAAGCGATTTTTGAAAATCGAACCTTTAGCCAGGCGGAAGCAATCGACAAAATGAGCAAATGGCTCAAATAATTTGGACAGAACCCGCCCTCTCTGACCTTGATGATATTGCAGAATACATAGCACTTGATAAAGTCGAAGCCGCTCGTCGCTTGGTCAAACAAGTATTTAAAAATGTTGGTGAGCTTGAACATTTCCCAGAATTAGGTCGTAAACCTCCAGAGCTTGAAAACTCAACCTATCGGGAGATCATCGTTAACCCTTGTCGAATTTTTTACCGGGCGGATCAAAACGAAAATGTTTATATTCTCTATGTCATGCGAGGTGAACGGCAGTTGCGTAAGTATTTGTTGGATGAACGCGCTCAAGATGCCAGCTAAGTTGGTGTTGAAGGTACTCCGGGAAATGGCGCAGTGAAGTTTGAATCCAGCCTTATGCGGAAATGACCGCCATTCAGTGGTCAATTAACCGTCGCAACTTTGTCAATCACAGTTAAAAAGTTACCAATTGTCAGCGTCCATCTTTCCAGGTTATTCTGATCGCTTTTCTATTAAATCAATATCTTCATACCAAAATTTAATTGGTAATTGTCATACTGATAGTAGAAATGAACAATTCTGACTCACTCAAACCAGAGCGCTTTAGGGAACCGTCACGCATTGATAGGCAATCGGACGTTTTGAATGAGTTTCTACGCAACTTTTGCATCCGGAATGCGTCCCCGGCGATGTCGTAGAGTTTGGTCTTAAGATGGCATGTGAGATAGTGTCGTATGAGTATCGGTCACCGCATATTTGTTGTTGAGGAAGATGCCATCTTTCCTATTTCACAAAATATTTTCAATGAATTGTATTCCGGTAAAGTCGGAGCCCTTCCGAAGTTCGCCGGTCAAACCGTTCAAATTGCTGTAGCCGTTTACACACTGCATCAGCGAAAACCAGAAACAATTATTCAAATTGACTGTGAACGAATCAGAATTCTGGGTGACGGCTCAATCGATGAAAATTATGCTCACGAAGTCCTGCATCTAGCCGCAAACCGCTTATGGCTAAAAGAAGCTAATACGAAATCATCCGGCAATGTTGTGGATGCGATAGCACGATTTGAAGAAAGGCAATGGGATCAACGCCATCCTAAACTATCAGGGCCATCTGTTGAGCGAATACTAAATGCACTGTTCAAATAACAACTTATAGCCATCAGAACCTGATCAATTTTATTCGAGAAATTACCGTTCAAAATAAACATCCACTGTGTCAGATTTGAGTCGGTTGCTGACGCGAGCGTTTTCCCGATACCTGACGTTGATTTTGATGCAGTGTGACGGGCGTGTCTCGGCCA
>JBAQEN010000721.1:0-5985 GCA_049286765.1 Methylococcaceae bacterium | reverse complement strand
TGGTAGCGGAAGGCCATTATCAGATTGAATTTGTAGTTATTGTGGCTACGATAGGCAACACGCTGGGTGCGATGACAACCTGGGGATTAGGTGCTTTAGCGGCGAAAAAGTTTCCTGTAGACGCCCTTTTGCCAGAGAAAAAACAGAATGCGCTGAATATTGTTAAAAAAAGGGGCATCTGGGTTTTGTTTTTTTCATGGTTGCCCGTGATAGGAGATGCGCTATGCTTTGCTGGCGGATGGTTAAAGCTCCCCTTAGTGCCGGCCTGTTTAGTCATTTTGGCAGGTAAATTTGCTAGATACGCAGTCATAGCATGGATGTTTGAATGAAGCTAGGAAATTGATCGGGCCAATGGTAGACTTAGAACTTATTAAAATTCAACGAGGTTGTTGTGTTACGCCATTTTCCCATTAGAAATGTCGCTTATATTCATAAAAAGCGGGATTATTTTATAGCGGCATTTACTTTTTTTTGCGTAGCTATCTGTTTGATAAGCGATGCCAATGCCAGTTTAGAAAAACAAAATGCGCTAGGGGTCAGCGGTTGGGTTTTTTTAATTGGCTTGTTGCTTGGTGAAAATAAAGAAGTAAGGATGCAGGTGGTCATTGCCGTTATTTTTGCTACTATCGGTGAACATTTTGCGTCTCCTTTTATGGGGGGTTACACTTATCGGTTTGGAAATGTACCCGCTTATGTGCCACCGGGCCACGGTATGGTTTATTTAACTGCTGTTGCCTTGGCGCGTTCCGGTTTGTTTTTAAGATATGCCAGAGAAATCACCGCCCTGGTGATATTGGTATGCGGTATTTGGTCATTTTGGGGTATAAGCGGATTTGCGCAGCATGGTGATGCAGTAGGTGCTTTACTATTTTGTGTGTTTTTGGTTTATCTTTTTAAAGGCCGCTCACCGATGGTTTATCTTGCCGCCTTCTTTATTACCACTTGGCTGGAATTAATTGGCACCGCTGTTGGCACCTGGAAATGGGCAGCAATCGATCCGGTTCTTGGTTTGCCTCAAGGTAACCCGCCCAGTGGCGTTGCTGCCTGGTATTGTCTGGTTGATGCAGTAGCCATAGGCGGCGCTCCTTTTATCTTAAATAGCTTTAAAAATGTGCATGAATGGTTGAAATCTGTGAAAGCCCGGAAAGATGCTTTTCAGGGAGCAGGAAATGAATAGCGTGTTGTTTCAAGCCACATGGGTGAGCTGGTATAGAGTAAATTCCAAGCACAGTTTAAGCTAATACAAATACAGGGCAGAGCAGAGTGTTACTTTGTCATAAATCGAAATGTAATCAACAATGAACAAAGAGGATAGGGTATGGAACGTCGTGATTTTATTCGCTTAAGTGTAGCCGGTGTTAGCGCAGGAGTCGTTGCGCCGGTAATGGTATCGGCTAAAAGTGATCTACGGGTAAAGGCTGCAAGCGATATCTATTATACAAAGGACGATCCGGGCCGCTGGAGCGGTAAGGTTGCGACTCATTTACCCGATATTAAAATAGAAAAAACGGGCGCGAAAATAACAGTCAACGTCACAACAGCACATGAAATGAAAGCTTACGAGCACTATATTGTCAAGCATGTCCTATTGGATCAAAACTATAAGTTTATGGATGAAAAGTTGTTCGACCCAACCAGGGACAAAGCGGCAATTTCACTATTTACGCTACAAGACTACAGCGGTCCGATTTACGTATTGAGCATGTGTAACAAACATGATCTTTGGTTAAATGGGTCTGAGGTGTAGGGTTACACTTTCAAGTCAATCAGAGTGACTCTTTTCGTAAAGTAAAATATGCAGCGTGTTGTATGGATAAATAAAAGCAATTGGCGCAAACCCGGTCCTATTGTTTATATGGGATTGCTAAATGCGCTTGCTTTTGCAGAAAATGGTTTGGTTACAGATTTTTTTGTGGGCTCCGATAAGGATTCCGATACAGAGGCAGATTTAACCGGCTTTTACGGTTTGAAATCTCATCAGTGTTTAAACATTCATCGCGTTCCCGATACAGCGGGTTGGCGACGTAGTGTATATAAAGCAGCGGTTGCGAAGATTGCATTATATTGTGAACAGGGTGATGAAGTATTGGCGCTGACTCGAGAATTGGGCGTTCTGGGTTTGTTATTGAAGCTCAGAAAAAAATACCCAAAGCTAAAGGTGATCTATGAAACGCATGATTACTATCTGTCTATCAGACATCTGGACAAGAAAAAATTTTCTATTTCCAGTATTCGCCGGCAGTGGACAGAGCGGATTTTAATTCCAAAAGCAGACGGTTTGATTTGTTTAACGGAATATCAGCGAGCCTTATATCAACAATGGTTTCCAAAGCTGGCAATAATTGCATTGTCGTTGGGTTGCCTTGATTTTCCGCAACAGCCTTTGGTAGAACAACGCCGCTTAAAAAGATGCGTTGCTTATATTGGTCACCTGCATAGCTATAAAGGGCTTGAGCTTATTTTCGAGTTGGCAGGGCATTTAAGAACGGTAAATATAGAGCTGCATAGTTTTGGCGGTAATGCTGCTCAGGTTTTATCGTTACAAGAAAGGGCCGAGAAAGAAGGTTTAACAGGTGTGCTGCATTTTAGTCCATTTATTGAGCCCAGGGTTTTGCATGAAATTCTGGATAATGACATCAGCATTGGACTCGTGCCTTTGCAGGATACTTTTTATAGCCGGTATTTGACTTGCCCTGTCAAGGCGTTGGATTTTATAGCTCACGGCTTGCCAACAATTGCCAGTGAAATCCCTAGTGCCAGGGCAGTCTTACGAGAAGCAGGTTTTTATTGCGATAGCAAGAATGTTACTGAATTCGTCGATAAAGCGATAGCCTTGCTTGCTGATGCAGATTCCTATTTATCAGCGACCAAGGCCAGTTATTCAAGAAGCGGGGAGTTGCAATGGCGGTTGCGTGCAAAGCGTATTCTTGAATTTGTCGAGGGCATATCCCAACATAAGTCCTTATAGAAAAAGGTTTATTTCATGATGGCAGTGACTATTTGGCTTATGCTACTTTCCAGGTTGATGTTTAAAGACTTTATTTAAGAGCGGATTAAGGGCTAAGGCAAGCTTAAGTGTAGTTATCATTACTAAAAACGAAGAAAGCAATATTCGTGAATGTCGGGAATCAGTTTCCTGGGTTGATGAAATAATCGTCGTAGATTCGGGCAGTGAAGATAATACAATAGCTATCTGCAAAGACTATACCGATAAAATTTCTATCAATGAAGACTGGAAAGGATTCGGCTATCAGAAAAATTTGGCATTGCAACAAGCGACAAAAGAATGGGTTTTATCTCTCGATGCGGATGAAAGAATTACTTCCGCCTTAAGAATGGAAATAGAAAATGCTATTAATAACTCAGCCTATTCGGCATTCGCAATTCCCAGGCTGGCGTATTTTTTAGGACAGGCTATGAAACATGGCGGATGGTGGCCGGATTATGTAGTCAGATTATTCCGTCGCGATAGAGGGGTTTTCAGCGAAGACATCGTTCATGAAAGAATACTCGTTAATGAACCGGTCCGGAAGCTTGCAACTCCGCTGCTGCATTACAGTTATACAGACCTGGATCAGCTGATGACAAAAATGAACCAGTATTCTTCTGCCGGGGCCTATAAAGCCTATCAGCAAGGAAAAAATGGCAGCTTGTTAAAGGCAATAGCCAAAGCCAAGTGGACTTTTTTCAGGGCATATTTTCTTCGATTGGGTATTCTGGATGGACAAGCCGGCTTTATCGCGGCTTTTAGTAAAGCGGAAGAAACCTATTACCGGTATCTGAAATTAAGTTATCTAAAAGAAGAACGGCTATAAATGCAGAATTATCTTGCTGATCAGGTTGACTTCTCAACTGTCAGACGCGTATTAGTTATCAAATTACAACATTTGGGCGATGTGTTGCTGACTACGCCGGTTTTTTCCGTGCTCAAGCATTTGTATCCGGGAATAGAGGTTGATGCGTTAATTTATACCGAGACAGTATCGATGTTAAGCGGGAACCCCTGCGTAGATACTGTTCATGAAGTTGACAGGTCATGGAAGAAAAAGGGAAGGCTACATTTAATCAAGCAAGAAAAGCAATTATTGCAGCAATTAAAAGCCGGAAAATATGATCTTGTCATTAATTTTACCGATCGCTGGCGGGCAGCATGGTTGACCCGGTTTTTAAATCCGCGTTATAGCGTTTCGCAAAAATACAGCCATAAACGCGGGCGGTGGTGGATGAAAAGCTTTACTCATTTGTACTCCGCTCCGAAAACCCCCAGACATACAGTTGAAATTCATCTGGACGCTTTGAGAAGAATGGGGGTTTTACTGCTGGCAGCGGATAAAAAATTGTCATTTACCGCGGGACATGAGGCCGAACTCACGATCGAGAAATTGCTGGCTGAGCATCAACTCAGTCCCAAGGGTTATATTGTTGTTCATCCAACGTCCAGATGGATGTTTAAAGGCTGGAATCACGCCGGATTTGCAGCAGTTTTTAAACAATTAACGCTGGCGGGTTACAAGCTGGTGATAACGTCCGGGCCGGATAAAAAAGAAATTGCCTATGTAGAAGAAATAGTGGCAAAGCAAGATTTCGAAGCGGTCAATTTGGCCGGAAAATTAACGTTAAAGGAATTAGGGGCGCTGATTGCAAAGGCTTCATGTTTTATCGGTCTGGATTCGGTGGCTATGCACATGGCGGCCGCTGTAGGCACTCCCTGTGTCGCTTTGTTTGGCCCCAGTAACGAAAAAACCTGGCATCCATGGCTAGTCAGGCATGAAGTTATCACCGAAAATTATAGTTGCAGACCTTGCAATCTGGATGGCTGCGGCGGTGGAAAAATCAGTGAATGTTTGCAGACAATCGAGCCGCAAAGAGTCGTCAGGGTCATTAACAATCTATTAAAATCAACCGGGTAATGCATATTACCTTGATCCGGCAGCGTTATAATCCTTACGGCGGCGCAGAGCGGTTTCTGAGTCGCGCATTAGGCGCGCTTGATAATGCAGATATAAAAGTCAGTCTGATAGCCAGAGAGTGGGAGCCGATTAAAGGAATTGATTTTATACGGTGCAATCCCTTTTATTTAGGTCGTTTATGGCGGGACTGGAGTTTTGCCCGAAGAGTTTGCCAGCTAATTAAAACCTTAAAACCTGATTTGGTACAAAGTCATGAACGCGTTGCGTGCTGTGATATTTATCGTGCCGGTGATGGTGTACACAGCGTGTGGCTGGAACAAAAAACAAGAAACCAGTCCTGGTTTGCGCATATGCATGTCCGTTTTAGCCCTTATCATAACTATATTAAAAGAGCTGAAAAAAGACTATTTGAAAGTCCCCGATTACGTGCTGTGATCTGTAATTCAAGTATGGTTAGCGCCGAGATTTTACAGCGCTTCAAGATCGATCAGTCCAAGATTCATGTCATTTATAACGGGGTGGATACGAAACTGTTTCACCCCGGTATTAAACAGCAAAAAAACAGGTTAAGGGAACAATGGGATATTCCTGATGCAGCCAATGTGTTTGTCTTTGTGGGTTCAGGATTTGAGCGCAAGGGTTTGTTGCAGGTGCTCAGGTCATTCAAACCCTTGCCGCAAAACAGTTATTTATTGGTTGCAGGCTATGATAAGCGCGAGCAATTCTATAGGGAAGAAGCCGGTCGCCTGGGCATCAATTCAAGGGTGAAATTTTTTGGGCCGCAAAAAAACGTGATTCCCTGCTATGCGGCGGCCGATGTTTTTATTCTTCCCACGCTTTATGATCCGTTCCCTAATGTGGTTTTAGAAGCGATGGCTTGCGGATTACCTGTTATTACCAGCACTAAGTCAGGCGCCGCTGAAGTGATTACCGATTACGCTAATGGTTTTGTCTGTGATGCTTATGATTTAGAGAAGTTGCAAGAGGCGATGCGGATTCTTAGTGACAAAGAAGTCGCTGAACGAATGGGCAAGCAAGCAAGAGTCGTGGCTGAAAAATATGATCTGGACAGGAT
>JBAQEN010000720.1:0-2519 GCA_049286765.1 Methylococcaceae bacterium | reverse complement strand
AATAAACCGCAGCCCCCGCGAACTCCCCCTGGACCGGTCACTTTGCGACAAGCGTTTTGGTATTGGCTGAAACTTGGTTTTATCAGCTTTGGCGGCCCGGCCGGACAAATTGCCATTATGCACCAGGATTTGGTCGAAAAGAAACGCTGGATTTCCGAACGGCGTTTTTTACATGCGCTTAATTACTGCATGCTATTGCCGGGGCCAGAAGCGCAACAGTTGGCGATCTATATCGGCTGGCTGATGCATCGCACCTGGGGTGGTGTCATCGCTGGCGGATTGTTTGTCCTGCCGTCGCTGTTACTATTGATCCTGTTAAGCTGGATTTATATGCAGTTTGGCCAGGTGCCGGAAGTAGCCGGCGTGCTCTATGGCATTAAGCCCGCCGTCACCGCTATTGTTCTGTTCGCGGCATATCGTATCGGCTCGCGAGCCTTGAAAAACGGTGTATTGTGGACACTGGCTGCGTTAGCCTTCTTCGCCATCTTCGTCTTACATACGCCGTTTCCCCTGATTGTGTTGGCGGCGGCTCTGCTCGGCGCCATCGGGGGCCGCATCTCCCCGCACAAATTTGCGGTCGGCGGCGGGCATGGTGCGGCCAAGCACAGCTTCGGTCCGGCCCTGATTGACGATGATACGCCCGTTCCCGATCATGCCCGGTTCCGTTGGGCTCATTTGCTTAAAATTGCGGTAGCGGGATTGATTTTGTGGGCTGGCATGATGGGATACTTGTGTTGGCAATACGGCTGGAATGGGGCATTGACACAAATGGGCTGGTTCTTCACCAAGGCCGCATTGCTGACTTTCGGCGGCGCTTACGCGGTATTGCCTTATGTCTATCAGGGTGCGGTCGAGCATTACCATTGGCTGAGCGCCACGCAAATGATCGATGGTCTGGCACTGGGTGAAACCACGCCGGGACCTCTGATTATGGTCGTCACCTTCGTCGGCTTCTTGGCCGGATGGACAAAAACATTGTTCGGACCGGATCAGCTGTTTCTCGCCGGAGCAACAGCGGCATTCGTCGTCACGTATTTCACGTTTCTGCCCAGTTTCCTGTTCATTTTGGCGGGCGGCCCTTTGGTTGAGTCCACTCACGGCAATTTGAAATACACCGCGCCGTTGACCGGCATCACCGCCGCCGTGGTTGGCGTTATCCTGAACTTGGCGGCTTTTTTTGCCTATCACGTGTTCTGGCCGCAAGGCTTTGCAGGCCATTTTGACGCTATTGCCGCCTTGATCGGTCTTTTGGCGTTGCTGGCATTGTTGCGCTACAAAGCTGGTGTGATTCCGGTCATCGCCGTTTGCGGCGCGGCGGGATTTTTGTTTACTTTCGTCAAACCCTGGCTTGCTCTAGTAGGCGTTTTCCTATAAAACCACTCAGCGAGAATTTGTTGCCGCCGTCGCGGGCGGCGTAACACGAGCCGCGTTGAACCCGGCAACGCTTTCCGCGAACCTAAAGCCGTAGGGCAATGGTATGTTAAGCGTTTTCATATTTAATTATTAGATTTATATATCGATTAATATCGTTTTAGTCGAGGCATGGCTGTTGGTAGCATGCAGGTAATTTCAATAATTAAGGAAAACATTAATGGCTCCTCTACCAAAAAATCTATTGCCCCGCGTGGTATTCATCGCATTGAGTTTAAGCAGTTTCACTGTCAATGCCACTAATGGCTATTTTGCACATGGTTATGGCGCACGCAGCAAGGCAATGGCTGGCGCAGGCGTAGCATTTTCCCAGGATGCAATTGCTGGCGCGCTTAATCCGGCAGGCTTGGCTTACGCCGGAAGCAGTCTTGATTTGGAAGTGGAATTATTTAGTCCGCTTCGCAAATATACCGTGGAAGGTGGACCCACCCCGGCATCGGTTTTTCCGCTCAATTCCGGATCCGTTACCAGCGAAAGTGACATTTTTGCCATACCCACTTTGGGCTGGAGTTACCAAATCGATAACCAGCAAAGCGTTGGCGTAACGGTTTATGGTAATGGCGGCATGAATACCGACTATGAAGCCTCTGCTAATCCGTTATGTCCACCGGGCAGCAGCGCCAAGGGTACCTTTTGTGCCGGCGACACCGGTATAGATTTGGCTCAAGCCTTTATCGTCCCCAGTTATGCACACTCATTTGCGCATGGCCGCTATTCCTTGGGAATCTCGCCAATAGTTGCGATACAGGCTTTTAAAGCCAAAGGACTTGCGAGTTTTGGGGCTTTTTCCAGTGATTCCCAGCATCTGTCCGATACCGGTCGCGACTGGTCCTATGGGGTAGGTTTCAGAGTAGGTGGTCAGGCCGAGTTATTACCGGGCCTGCGCTTGGGAGCTGCTTATAAAAGTCGTATTTACATGACTGAATTCGATAAGTACGCCGGACTGTTTGCTGATCATGGCGGCTTCGATATCCCTGACAGCTTTAATATCGGGCTATCCTGGGCCATTAGCGATGCGGTGACGACAGCCTTTGATGTCGAACATATCCGTTACAGCGAAATCCAGTCGGTCGGCAATACGCTGAAGC